>JBGQKY010000069.1:0-12716 GCA_041499745.1 Gaiellaceae bacterium | reverse complement strand
GCTTGCGTTCCGGCGGACTCCCGTCCCGCCACCAAACCACACGGCCGCGGAGCGGCCGCTAGTGCGGCCTCCAGTTGCCGCTGTTTCGGGTCGAACGTTACGAGAGGCCGCACTAGAGGATCCAGGGATTCCAGTCACCGGGGCCGCCGTTGTCGCTGAGTCGGTGCGGCCAGCCACCGGAGTTCTGGTACTCGGTGATCGCCCAGACCGCACCGATCACGGTGGTGCCGAGCATGTCGTCGGAGCTGCGACCAGATCCCCCGCGCCGCCGCTCGCGGCATCCGAGAGTTCGCGGATTCGGCTACGGATCGCTCTGCGAGAGCCGCTCGCGAAGCTCGGCGACCTCGAGCTCGAGTCGCGTGACGCGCGCCTCGAGATCCGGATCGGGGGCGGCGGCAGCCGGAACGCTCCCGGACGGCTCCCTCGCGCGATCGTCGGCGCCGAGTAGCTGCAGCCACCGTTCCTCGCGCTCACCCGGACGCCTCGGCAGGCGAACGACGAGCTCGCGTTCTGCGAGCGCCGTCAACGTCGACTCGACGTCGTCTGTCGAGGGAAACGGGTAGAGCCGATCGCTCCGGGTGCGCAGCTCGGCGAGGGTCTGCGGTCCGCGCAGCATCAGCACGGCGAGCGGCGCGAGCTGCGACGGAGTGAGATCAAGGGCCTCGTCGAACAGGTGGCGAAACTTGGCGGCGCGGCTCGTCGGCCCGCTCGCGAGGCGCGTCCAGTTGCGCCGGCCGAGCCGGTCGAGGGCAGCGCGAATCGTTCCCTCGTCGTAGTCGACCACGGGGTCGCGGTTCGTCGCCTGGTTCGCCGCAAGTCGCAGCGAATTCAGCGACAGTGGGTATTGCTCCGGCGTCGTCCGCTGCTTCTCGATCAGGCAGCCGAGGACTCGAAGCTCGACCGCGTCCGCATCCGTCAGGGCCACGCCGACATCCTAGGAGCGGCGGCTAGCCTGCTCCGCGTGACCGTTCGGGCCATGGTGCTCGAAGCGCCGGGGTTGCCCCTCCGCGAGGTGGAGCTGCCGCGCCCGGACCTGCAACCCGGCCGGGTGAGGATCCTCGTCCGCGCCTGCGGGGTGTGCCGCACTGATCTGCACATCCGCGACGGCGAGCTGCAGGAGCCGAAGCTGCCGCTCGTGCTCGGGCACCAGATCGTCGGCACGGTGATCGAGGGCGGCAAGACCTTCGGCCACGGTGCGCGTGTCGGCGTGCCTTGGCTCGGCTGGACATGTGGCGAGTGCCGGTACTGCCGCTCCGGGCAGGAGAACCTCTGCGACCAGGCCCAGTTCACCGGGTACCACCTCGACGGCGGGTACGCGGAGGAGGCCGTCGCCGACGAGCGGTTCTGCTTCGCGATCCCCGAGGGCTATCCGGACGCGCAGGCGGCACCGCTCCTCTGCGCAGGGCTCATCGGCTACCGCGCGCTCAATCTCGCGGGAGACGCGGCGCAAATCGGTCTGTACGGCTTCGGCGCATCGGCGCACATCGTCGCGCAGATCGCGCGAAGCCAGGGTCGCCGTGTCTTCGCGTTCACGCGCGCCGGCGACGACGCGGCGCAGTCTCTCGCGCGCCAGCTCGGAGCCGCGTGGACGGGCGACTCCGCCGGACCGCCACCGGAGGAGCTCGACGCCGCGATCATCTTCGCGCCGGCGGGTGAGCTCGTGCCCGCCGCGCTACGCGCTGTGCGAAAGGGCGGCTCCGTGATCTGTGCCGGTATCCACATGAGCGCCATTCCGAGCTTTCCGTACGAGCTCCTCTGGGGTGAGCGAACCCTGCGCTCGGTCGCGAACCTCACCCGCCGCGACGGCGAGGAGCTGCTCGCACTCGCTCCGGAGATTCCGGTCCGCACGGAGGTGGAGACGTTCCCCCTCGCCGAGGCCGAGCAGGCGCTCGGCCGGCTCCGGGCGGGCGAGATCCGCGGTGCGGCCGTGCTGAGCGTCGCACTCTCAGCCAAACTGCTCCCATGAGGCTCATCGTCGTCGCGCTCGGCCTGATGGTTCTCTCGCCGCTGCAGGTGACCCTCACCGCACCGGGCCACACCCCGACGGTCAACACGCGTTGGGGGTACGCCGTGCGTGCGACCTCGCAGGGGAGACCCGTCACGGCACGGATCACCGCGCAGATCGTCGACCCGATCGGAGGGTCGCACTTCGTGCAGTTCGGAAAGACCACGAAGAACGTCGTCAACTGGCCGTTCAAGGGCGAGTTCCACGACTTCATCATCTGGCCACGGAGCTCTCGCGGCATTCCCTTGAAGCTGCGGATCACGGTTCGCACGGCCACCGCGAAGAAGATCGTCGCCTACGCGGTGATACCGCGGGGGTGAGCGACGGCGCAGCAATCCTCGTCACCGGTGTGCAGAAGTCCTTCGAGGACGGCCTGGTGCCGGCGCTCAGGGACATCTCGTTCACCGTCGAGCCCGGTGAGCTCGTCGCGCTGACCGGCGCCTCGGGGTCGGGCAAGAGCACGCTGCTCAACCTGATCGGCGCGCTCGACGTCCCGGACGCCGGCGCGATCGTCGTCGACGGCCTGCGTGTGGACGAGCTCGGCAACCCCAGCAGGTATCGGGCCGAGACGGTCGGCTTCGTCTTCCAGGCTCACAACCTCCTGCCGACGCTGACGGCCGCCGAGAACGTGCAGGTGCCGATGTTCGGGCGGCTACCCCGGCGCGAGCGGGACGCGAAGGCGCGAGATCTCCTGCGCGAGGTGGGACTCGAGCACCGGGCGGACGCGCGACCGGCGGTGCTCTCGGGAGGCGAGCGCCAGCGGGTCGCGATCGCCCGCGCGCTCGCGAACGATCCGCGGCTCCTGCTCGCCGACGAACCGACCGGCGCGCTCGACTCGGTCACCGGCAACCAGGTTCTCGAGCTGCTCGAGCGGCTTCGCCAGGAGCGCGGAATGACGATCGTGCTCGTCACGAACGACGAGGCCGTCGCGGCTCACGCGGCCAGAACGCTGCGGCTCCGCGACGGCGTCATTCATGCCGAAGCGCGGCAACCGGCTCGAGGCTGACCGCTCGCCACACCGGATAGAGCGCACCGATCAGCCCCACGCCGAGGGCAAAGGCGAGGCCCCAGGCGAACGTCGAGGCCGTGTAGCTCGGACTGATCAGGCCCGAGAGCGCACTGCGGCCGACGAAGAGCTGGGCGGCGAGCACGCCGAGCGCGCACCCGACTCCGAGCGCGAGCAGGCAGATGCAGAGCGCCTCCGAGACGATCATCACCCCGACCCTCCGCCCGGACCAGCCGACCGCCCGCAGGATGCCGATCTCGCGTGTTCGCTCGAACACCGACATCGCCATCGTGTTCGCGACCGCGATCCCGCCGACGATCAGCGCGAGGAGCGACACGACCCAACCCGTCGAGACGAGCAGCCGGCTCGACGTGTCGACCTTGATCGCCTCGCCCGGCTCGGTGATCGCGGCGACGCCCGGATAGCGGTGCTCGAGGCGGTGCGCCACGACCTTCACGTTGTAACCGAGCTTCACCGTCACGCCGATCGACGTGACCTCGCCCGGCCGGTGCGCGAGTGCCTCAACCGTGTGGAGCGGCAGCACGATCCCGAGATCCTCGAAGCGGTCGCCGGAGTGGTAGATCCCCGCGACGGTGAACTCACGGCCGGCGATGTCCACCACCTCGCCGAGGTTCTTGTTGGAGTGGTCACCCGCCATGACCTGCGCTCGCGTGCCCGACACGACGACGAAGCGCCGATACGCAAACTCGGTCGGATCGAGGCCGAAGACGAGCGTGCCGTCGACGACGAGCAGCTTGACCTTGGTGACCGCGGCGACTCCCGCCTCGCGTGCAACCTCGCGTGCCAGCGACTCCGGCAGGAGCGACCGCGGAAAGTCCGACGCGCCCGCCTGGTAGAGCCCGAAATCGGCACGGCCGATATGCGTCAGGTCTCGCGCGGTCCGGTGAACGCCGTTCGTGGTCGCGAGCAGCGCAACGATCAGCGCGACGCCGAGCCCGACTCCGATCGCGGTGAGGACGGTCCGCGCCGGGCGTCGCAGCAGGTTCTTCCAGATGACGGCCGGCCAGCTCACAGTGAAAGCATCCCAGGCGCCGCCAGGGGGCGTTCCGTAATCCGCCGCACTCCGGCTCGGTGCGCACCCGGATGGCTTCCGAGCGCAGGTGCCGGATTCTGCACCCGGTGCGACCCTTCATGGAACGATCCCGACTGCGGCGCCTGCTCTTACTCACAGGGATCGGCATCGCAGCCCTTGTTGTCGCAATCCAGGCCGTTCCTTACGGGCGCAACCACTCGAACCCGCCGGTGGCGCAGGAACCCCGTTGGGACTCGAAGCAGACGCGAGCGCTGGCACAGCGTGTCTGCTTCGACTGCCACAGCAACCTGACGAAGTGGCGGTGGTACTCGAACGTCGCACCGGTTTCGTGGCTCGTTCAGGGCGACGTCGACGGCGGTCGCGGCACGCTCAACTTCTCCGAATGGAACAGGCCGCAGGACGCCTCCGCCGGCGACATTGCGGAGTCGATCCGAGGCGGCTCGATGCCGCCCTGGTTCTACGTGATCCTCCACGCCGAGGCGAAGCTCAACGCGGCCGACAAGGACGCGCTCGTCCGCGGGCTCGACGCGACGCTCGCGACCTCGCCCCCGATCGCCGGGGGTGGTTGATCGCAGCGCCCTTGCGGAGCCACGAAAATCAGTAGTTTCCACCGGCCCAATCAGTGGCTGGTCCGATGTCTTCGGCGTTCGAGTGGCGGATTTCGTGGCATTCGCTACGAAGGGAGCCGTAATGCGTTTACTCCTCATCGCCGCCGCGACGCTCGCCGCGGTTGCGACCGCCCCGGCCCCTGCGGCTGCCGCGGACCTACCGACTGCACAACGTGTGGTCTTGACGATCCGACCGGCCCTGCATGCGTCACTCACGCACCCGAGCATGCGTGCCAACGGCTCCCAGACTGCGCCCGACGAGCGCGTTTCGGGGTCGAACTTCGCCGTCCGCCCCGGCCTACCGGTACGCGTCGTCGTCTGGAACTACACGCGACGCCTTCATACCTTCGACTCGCCCGGCCTGGGCGTGAACGTACCGGTGCTACCAGGTAGTCCCATGAAGCCGAGCAAGACGGTCTTCACCTTCGTCGCGCGGACATACGGACGAATCCCCTGGTCCTGCCGCGTCCCCTGCGGAGGTCACATGGGCGGCAACGTCTACGCGATCATCGACTGAAGCGCCGAGATCCGGCGTCAGCGCTCGGTGACGAGCTTCACCTCGACCGGCTCTGCCCGCCCCTTCACGGTGACGAGCCCGATCGACGCGAGCTCGTAGCTGTCGTCCAGCCGGTCGGCGGTCTCCTGCGCAACGGCCACGCCGCCCACCGGGGCCAGCCCTTCGACCCGCGAGGCGAGGTTGACCGTGTCGCCGATCACGCTGTAGGTGCGCCCGCCGCCCGTGCCGAGCACGGCGGTCGACGCGGTCCCGCTGTTCACGCCCGCACGGAAGCGGGGCCAGCCCGGGTGCGCCGCGGCGATCTTTCCCGTCGCCTCCTGGAGGTCGAGCGCGGCGCGAACGGCCCGCATCGCGTGATCGGGAAGGTTCCCGCGCGTGTTGAACGTCACCATCAGCGCGTCCCCGATGATGCGGTCGACCTCGCCGCCGTGACGCTCGACGGCCGGGACAGCGACGTCGAAGTACGTGTTCAGCATCGTCGTCACCTCCTCCGGCTCGCTTCGTTCCGAGAACGACGTGAACCCCTGGAGGTCGACGAAGAGCACGGAGATGTCCCTCGTTCCGGCGGAGGTCTGCCGGAGGTACAGATCGCTGAACCGCTCCTCGTGCCACTCGCGGTGCACGGCGACGGCGACGAGCGCGAACGCCGCCAGGATGAGGACGTGCCACTCCCACCAAGACGCGTGCCAGTTGCGTCCGTAGCCGATCGCCACCATTGCCTCCGCGAGCAGGACGAACGCTGCCGCGATGGCGAGCAGCAGCGGTGACGGTCGGCCGCGGAAGAGCCGCAGGTAGCGGACGACCGCGACGGCATAGAGCACGACGCCGACGGAGGCGACGGCGAGCAGGGGCCCGGACGCCCGCTCGAACGCCGTCGTGTCGTGCACCTTCGGCAGCGCCGTGAGCGACACGACGCCCCACGCCCCGAGCAGGCCGAGGAGGATGTTCTGGACAATGTGGAGCCGACGTACGCTCCAGTCCCCGAGCTCGAAGCTGGACGCCGCGGCGAGTGCGGCCGCGAGCGCGAGGCCGAGCGGCGTCGCCAGCGCGAAGCCGACGTTGCTCGTCTTCAGGAGCACGCCGGGCGTCGCGAGCGCGTGGAGCCCGAGGAAGCCCGCAGCCGCGAGGAACGCGAGCGACACGAGGTGCACGCGCGCGTCGGCCCGGCGGCGGGCGGCGGTGCCCGTCGCGTACGCAAGCGAAGCGGTGACCGCGCCGGCGGCGAGGACGAGCCAGAAGTGACTCGGGTTGTGCTGCCAGTGCACGTCGAGCCCCGGCCGTGCGACGAGCAATGCAAACCCGGCTGCGGGCAGCACGAGCAGCACGAGCCAGACGCTCCGTGGCTGGGACATCGGTGAATCCTACGACGGATCTCGCAGCGGTCAGACGGACGACCAGGCGGCGTGGTCGCGCGTGTCGAGCGCGACCTCGACCGGCACCGCCTCCCCGGCAGGCGGTCGTGCGTAGTCCTTCGCCAGGCCGAGATGCTCTGCGAGGAACGGACTCAGGTGGCGACCGACGATCTTGGCCGGCGGCCACCACAACGGCTGGGTGTCGGCGAGCGACGGTCGAGGCCCCGTGTCCGCGCGAAGGTAGCGCGGCGCGAGGCCGGTGAGTAAGAGGCCGCGCAGCACCGGCTTGATCGCCGCCGGTCTGACCGATGCGCCGACATCGGCGGCGATCGCGCTCGCGACCGCGTCGGCCTGCTGCGCTGCGATCCCGCCCTGCTTCACCGAGGACTGCGTCAGGTCACCTGCCGCATAGACGTCGGTGAGGCCGAGGACCCAACCGAACTCGTCGGTTGCGACGAAGCCGGCCCCGTCCTGCGGGATACCGGCGAGCGGCTGACCCTCGAGCTTCGGGAGCGCGACGACCGCGTCGGCCTCCAGCTTGCCGCCGCCGGCAAGACGGAGCACCCCGTCGTCCCAGGCGATCGGGACGACGCCGGTTTCAAGCCGGACGCCGCGGATCTCGAGCAACTGCGCGACCGCCTCGCTCGCCGCGGGGCCGAACAGCGCGAGCGGGCGCTCCTCGGGCGTCACGAGCACGATCTCGATCCCGCGCGTCAGATGGTCGGCGTGATACTCGGACGTGAGGAGCGCGAGCTCGTAGAGCGGCAGCGGCCACGTGGCCGCCGCAGGCATCGCGAATACGATCCGGCGCAGCTGCCCCGACGTCGCCTTGCCGAGCAGATCCGCGAGCTCGGTCCTGTCTTCGGGACCGCGAAAGGTGAGTGCACCGGGGATGGCCTCGAGCGGACGGGCGCCGAGCACAAGGACGAGAACGTCGTATGAGAGCTCGAGGGCATCGTCGGCGAGGGTCAAGATCTGCGCCTCCGGGTCGACGGCCGTGACCGTTCCCCGTCGAAGCCGCGCACCCGTCGCGCGGACCAGCGGCTCGAGGGGGAACCGGCGCATCTCCCCGAGCCGGAACGGCTCGGCTACGGCAAGCGGCCGGTAGGTGAACTCCCGTTCCGGCGCGACCAGCTCGACCGAAACCCGGTCCTCGGCGAGGGCCCGAAGGGCGAGGGCGGTCTCGAGACCGGCGACGCCTGCTCCTGCGACGACGACGTGCCTGGGCGCTTCGTTCCGTGTCACCTGACGCCTCTCTGCTCCACCGCGATCGTCCCACCGGGGTCACGCCGGGGGCATCAGGGGAACTACGGATTCGCGGGCGCTAGTCGCCGAGGCGCTTGTACAGGCGGTCGATCAGCTCGGGCATCGCCTCGAGCCGCTCGGTGATCACCCGCAGGCGGAACTCCCGGAAGTGCTCCGGCTCGACGCCGAGAGCGTCGGCGAGCGTCTTGACGACATCGTTCGAGGGCACCGGCCGGTTGCCGTGCACGAGGTGGTTCAGATAGCCGGCCGAGAGCCCCGTGCGGGCCCCGAGCTCGCGGTAGGTGACACCCGACTCCGTCATCAGGGCCTCGATCGTCGGGCCGAATCCCTCTTCGCTGAAGCGCCGGCGGCGGGCCATCAGTGCCCCCTCAGGTGATGTTGCCACGCTTCTGGGGCGCGAGCACCAAGCGATGCAAGGACGCAGGGAGCCCCGATAGTCCAACTATCGGGGCGACCGAGGACGCGGCAGCGCGCCGCGTGATCGCGTTCCAGAAGCCTGGAGGACATTGCCTGAGGGGGCATTAAGACACCTTGCCCAGGTCGGCAACGTCTAACCGCTGCTCCTCGCCGCTTGTGCGATACCGCACGTCCACCTTCCCGTCCTCGAGGCTCTTCTTGCCCGCGGTGACCCGGAGCGGGCAGCCGATCAGGTCGGCGTCGGCGAACTTCTCCCCCGCGCGCAGGTCGCGATCGTCGAGCAGCACGTCGAGCCCTGCGGCGGAAAGCGTGTCCGCCGCCCTGCCGCCGATCTCCGCGGCCCCCGACAGCACGACGACGTGCACGTCGTACGGAGAGACCTCACGCGGCCACACGATCGCGCCGTCCTCGTGATGCTGCTCGACGATCGCCGCCATCACGCGGCCCGGCCCGATGCCGTAGCTGCCCATGATGATCGGCTTCTCCGAGCCGTCCTCGTCGAGGAACGTCGCACCGAGCGGCTCGGAATACCGCGTTCCGAGCTTGAAGATGTGCCCGAGCTCGATCGCCGTCTGCACATAGAGGCGGCCGCCGCACACCGGGCAGGCGTCGTCCTCCTTCGTGGCGCGAATGTCGGCGAACGTCGCCTCGTAGTCGCGTCCGGCCTCGACGCCGCGCAGGTGCCGGCCGTCGCGGTTCGCGCCGGCCACGAACTGCCCCTCGCGGAGCGTCTCGTCGGCGATGACCGGACCCTCGAAGCCGACCGGTCCGAGCGAGCCGCCTCCCGCGCCGAACGCGGTCCGGATCTCGTCGTCGGTCGCCGGGCGGAAATCACTCTTGAGCTCGCCCATCAGCTTGTCCTCTGCGAGGCGGTCGTCGCCGCGGACGAGCGCGAGCACGAGCGTCCCGTCCGGCTTCACGACCGGCATCGCTTTCGAGGTCGCCGCGGCGTCGATGGAGAGGAGCTCCGCGAGCCCCTCGATCGTCGTGACGCCAGGCGTCTCGATCTCCTCCGGCGCGTCCAGCCGATCCGGAAACGCCGGTGCCCGGGGCACGCCGGTCGCGGCGTCCATGTCTGCGGCGTAGTCGCCGTTCTCGCAGCGCACGAGGATGTTCTCGCCGGCGCCCGCGGGCGCGAGGAAGTCGTCGCTCTCCGAGCCGCCCATCAACCCCGACTCCGCCTTCACGCGGTAGTACTCGAGTCCGCAGCGGTCGAAGATCCGCACGTACGCATCGGCGTGCGCGCGGAAGCTGACCGCGAGGCCGGCCTCGTCACGGTCGAACGAGTACGAGTCCTTCATGACGAACTCGCGTACCCGCAGCAGTCCTGCCTTCGGGCGCGGCTCGTCGCGGTCCTTCGTCTGGAGGTGGTACCACATCTGCGGAAGCTGCCGGTACGACTGGATCTCCGTCGCGTGGAACGTGAACGTCTCCTCGTGCGAGAGCGGGAGCACGAACCGGCGGCCGCTCCCGTCCTCGAGCTTGAACACCTGTGGCGAGCTGTAGCGATCAGATGTCTCCCACAGCTCGGCCGGTGTCAGCACGGGCGCGAACATCTCCTGGGAGCCGATCGCGTCCATCTCCTCGCGGATGACCTGCTCGACCTTGCGGTGGACGCGCCACCCGAGCGGCAGAAACGTCCACAGGCCCGCAGTGACCTGGCGGATGTACCCGCCGCGCACGAGGAGCTTGTGCGACGCGGCCTCCGCGTCGGCGGGGTCGTCGCGGAGCGTCGGGAGATAGAGCTGTGAGGCTCGGGCGATCATTCGGCGTTGTCCGGACAGGCTACTCGAGCGGGATCAGCGACGCCTCGGCCATCGCCAACGCCGCCGGCTTCGCCATCTTGAGGCGCTTCGGCCGGGTCATGCCTTCCGCGATCCACCTGTCGATCTCGAAGAAGAGCTCGTCGATCAGCATGTCGGAGCTGACCTTCTTCAACACCCGGCCGTGCGCGTAGACGAAGCCGACGTCCCGGCCGCCTGCGATGCCGAAGTCGGCGTCGCCCGCCTCGCCGGGACCGTTCACCGCGCAGCCGAGCACCGCAACCTCGAAGTGCTGCGGGTACGTGCGCAACCGCTCCTCCACCGTCTCGGCGAGCGTCTGGACGCCGACGTTGTCCCGGCCGCAGCTCGGGCAGGCGATCATCACCGGCCCGCGCTCCCGGAGCCCGAGCGCCTTGAGGATCTCGAACGCCGTCTTGACCTCTTCCACCGGGTCGGCGGTGAGCGAGACGCGCATGGTGTCGCCGATCCCGTCGACGAGCAGCGCGCCCATCCCGACGGCGGACTTGATCGAGCCGGCGAACGGCGTTCCCGCCTCGGTGACGCCCAGGTGCAACGGATACGACACGCGCTCCGAGAGCATCCGGTACGCGCGGATCATCGTCGGCACGTGGCTCGACTTGACCGAGATCTTGAAGTCGTAGTAGTCGAGGCTCTCGAGCAGGCGGACCTCCTCGAGCGCGGCCTCGACGAGCGCCTCCGCCTGGTCGCGCTGAGCGACGTCGGCGAGATGCTTCGGCAGCGAGCCTGAGTTCGCGCCGATGCGCATCGGAATGCCGGCCTGCTTCGCGGCCTTGACGACCATCGCGACCTTGTCGGCGCCGCCGATGTTGCCGGGGTTGATCCGCACCGCGGCGACGCCGCCCTCGATCGCCTTCAGCGCGAGGCTCGCATTGAAGTGAATGTCCGCGATCACCGGGATCGGTGAGAACCGCACGATCCGCGGCAGCGCGTCGGCGTCCTCGAGCTTCGGCACGGCGACCCGGACGACCTCGCAGCCGGCCGATGCGAGCGCGGCGATCTGGGCAGTCGTCGCCTCGACGTCGTGGGTCTTCGTGAGCGTCATCGACTGGACGACGACGGGTGCTCCGCCGCCGATCGTGACGCCGCCGACGGCGATCTGGCGCGTGCTGGCCATCGGCGCTCAGTCTAGCCCTGGTGCCTGGAGGCTCCCCAGGCTCAGCGGACGCTGAGAGTTCTCAACGTGGAGCGCCGCCCGAGAGGTCGTTGGAGAACGCGATGAATGCGACGAAGAGGACGAGCGCGATCCCGATCAGCGACGCGCGCTCGTAGACCTCCCGCGGCAGCGCGCGGCGCCGGATCTTCTCGATGATCGACACCGCGATGTGCCCGCCGTCGAGCGGCAGCAGCGGGAGCAGGTTGAGGAGCGCGAGCGACATGCTCACGAGCGCGACGATCTGGAGGTAGTACGGGAGCCCGACGCGCAGCGCCGCGGCAGACGCACGGACGATCCCGACCGTGCCGACCACCTGGCCGCGCTCCTTCGAGTGGAAGAGGCCCGCGATCGCCTGTCCCGTTCCCGTGGTGACGAGCCAACAGGCGTCCGTCGCCTTCCGCGCCGCCTTGCCCGGCGAATACGAGACGAGGCGCGCCGCAGGCGTGAAGCCCCAGATCCAGCGGCCGTCCGGCGACTTGATCGTCTTCTGCGGGCCGAGGGTGACGGTGCTGCCCCCGCGGTCGACCGTGACCGTGATCGGCCTGCCGTGGCTCGACCGAATCAGCCGTGACAGCGCGGTGAAGCTCGAAACGCGCCTTCCGCTCACCGCGACGATCTCGTCGCCCGCCCGCAGGCCGGCGGCAGCCGCCGGGGTCTTCGACGAGACGGCGGCGACCTCCGTGGAGGCGGTGCTCGACGGCGCGCCCGTGGCGAACACCGCGAAGAAGATCACGAATGCGACGAGGACGTTTGCGAGCGGACCCGCCGAGATGACGACGAGACGCTTCCAGGTGGGCTGGCGCCAGTACGCGTCGTGGCCCGTGGACTCGTCGAGCTCTCGCAGCGCCCGGTCGGCCCCGCGCCGGGCTCCCTGGGACAGCGTCGTGAGCTCGAGCACGCGCTGAAGCTCGGGGATCGCTGCGCGCGCGCCCTCGAAGTCCTCGGCCTCGAGCTGCCTGCGGATCTGCTGCGCAAGCGATGTGAGCCCAGGCTCTTCGTGCAGTGCGGGGCGGATCCAGACCTCGAAGTCCCGGGCCGCGGGACGGTGCATGCCCGGGATCTTCACGTAGCCGCCGAGCGGGATCGCGCCGATGCCGTACTCGACTCCCTTGTGCCGCACCTTCACCAGCGCGGGCGGGAAGCCGACGTAGAACTTCCGCGGCTGGATGCCGACCGCGAGCGCGGCGAGAAAGTGGCCGAGCTCGTGCAGCAGGATCAGGAGCAGCAGGCCGACGGCGACGACGAGCCAGATCACGCGACCGGAAGCCTCTCGTCTGCGAGCTCGCGTGCGGCCCGGTCGGCCTCGAGCAGATCGTCGAGGTCGTGTGCCGGAGCGCCGTCGGCGCGCGCGAGCGCATCGGCTACGACTTCCGCGATGCCCAGGAACGGCAGCCGTCCGGCGAGGAAGGCCGCGACTGCGACCTCGTTCGCGGCGTTGTAGGCGCACGGGAAGGTACCGCCCTTCTCCCCCGCCTCGCGCGCGAGCGCGAGCATGGGGAACGTCTCGAGATCGGGCGCTTCGAACTCGAGCGT
>JBGQKY010000068.1:0-12805 GCA_041499745.1 Gaiellaceae bacterium | reverse complement strand
GTCCCGTTGGGCGTGCGGTCGCCGCCGTGAGGTCGTTGCTGATCGGCCGCGCGAAAACCAAGCAGGGCAAGGACGCAGGGAGCGCCGATAGTTTCACTATAGGTGCGACTGAGGACGCGGCCATGCGCCGGTTTGCAGCCGGCCGAGCAGACAACCGTCCTCGCGGCGGCGACCGCCAGTGAGCCTCCTGCTAAGAGGCGCGCACGTCCTCGTGCTGGACGACGCGGGCTCGGAGCACCCGGACGGTTGGGTGCTGCTGGCGGACGGGCGCATCGAGGCGGTCGGCGGTGGTGCGCCTCCCGGCGCCGACGAACGTGTCGACCTCGGCGGAGCCGTCGTCACGCCCGGCCTGGTCAACACGCACCACCACCTCTACCAGACGCTCACGCGGGCGTGGGCGCAGGAGGCCAACCTGTTCACGTGGCTCAAGACGCTCTATCCGGTGTGGGCCGGCATCGACGAGGAGTCGGTGTACGCGGCGGCACGCACCGGGCTCGCCGAGCTCGCCCTGTCGGGCTGCACGACCGTCTTCGACCACCACTACGTGTTTCCGCGCGGGACGAGCGGCCTGGTCGAGGCGGAGGTGCGCGCAGCGCGCGAGCTCGGCGTCCGCATCGTCGCCTCGCGCGGCTCGATGGACCTCGGCGAGTCGGACGGCGGGCTCCCGCCGGACTCGCTCGTCGAGGAGATCGACGCCGTCCTCGCCGACACGGAGCGTCTCGCCGGACTCGCGGACGACAACGGCTACGTGCAGATCGCGGTTGCGCCGTGCTCGCCGTTCTCGGTGACGGGCGAGCTGATGCGCGAGTCCGCGGAGCTGGCACGGCGGCACGGGCTCGTGCTCCACACGCACCTCGCAGAGACCGTCGAGGAAGATGCGTACTGCCGCGAGCTCTACGGCTGCACGCCCGTCGAGTACCTCGAGTCGCTCGGATGGCTCGCCGGCGACGTGTGGTGCGCGCACTGCGTCCACCTCTCGACGCAGGACGTGGCGCGCTTCGGGGCGAGCGACACGGGCACCGCCCACTGCCCGACGTCGAACCTCCGCCTTGGTGCCGGCGTCGCGCCCGTGCGAGAGCTCGTCGACGCAGGCGTGCGCGTCGGCCTGGGAGTCGACGGCTCCGCGTCGAACGAGCGCAGCGACCTGCTGTTCGAGGTCAAGCAGGCCCTGCTCGTCGCGCGCGGCCGCGGCGGCCCAGGCGCGCTGACCGTGCGCGACGCGCTTCGGCTCGGCACCCGCGGCGGCGCATCGGTGCTCCGGCGCGACGACCTCGGCTCGCTCGAGCCCGGCAAGCGCGCCGACGTCGCGGTCTGGCGCACCGACGGGCTCGAGCTGGCGGGCGCCGCCGACCCCGTCGGCGGGCTCGTCCTCTCCGCGCCGCACCGGGTCGACCGGCTGTACGTCGGCGGTGAGGAGGTCGTGCGCGACGGCCGACTCGTCCACGCCGACGAGGAGGAGATCGCGCGACAACAGCGGGCCCAGGCGCGAAGATTCGTCCGGTGATCTCGACCCACGTCCTCGACACGGCGAACGGCCGGCCGGCGCCAGGGGTCCGGATCGAGCTCTTCCGCGGCGAGGAGCTCGTCGCCTCTGCGGAGACCGACGCCGACGGCCGCATCCGCGAGCTCGCAGATGTCGCGAACGGGACCTACCGGCTCGTCTTCCACCCGCCGTCGCCGTTCTTCCGCCGGATTGAGCTGGAGGTCGAGCTCGGCGAGGGCCACCACCACATCCCACTCCTGATCTCGCCCTACGGGTGCACGACCTACCGCGGCAGCTGACCGGCGACGAGCTCGCGGGGCTGTTCGAGGGGCGGACGCGCTTCGTCGAGCGGCTGGCCCGCGAGCCGGATCCGCTCGAGCGCGCACGCACGCTCGTCCACGAGCTCTCGCCGGAGGAGAAGAAGGAGGTCCTCGACGCGCATCCCGCGATCGGCGCGAAGAACCTCTCCGTGCGCTCGGCCGCCGAGCAGGGAACCGATGCCGACCCGGAGCTGCTCGAAGAGCTGGCGCGTCTGAACGCCGAGTACGAGGCACGTCACGGCTTCCGCTTCGTCGTCTTCGTCGACCGCCGGCCGAAGACTGAGATCCTCGACGTGCTTCGGTCTCGCATCGGCCGCCCGACAGACGAGGAGCTCGAGACGGCGCTCGGCGAGCTCGTCGCGATCGCGGAGGACCGATGGCGGCAGCGCTAGATCCGTACGTCACCGGCTGGCTCGACCTCGTGTTCCGCTCGTTCCACGTGGTCGCGGCGATCGTGTGGATCGGAACCTCGTTCTACTTCGTGGCGCTCGACAACCACCTGCTGCCGCCCGAAGAGGAGCGCGATCGAGAACGCGGCGTGGGCGGCGAGACGTGGGAGATCCACGGCGGCGGGTTCTACCGCGTCGAGAAGTTCCAGGTCGCACCGCACACGCTTCCGGAGCCGCTGCACTGGTACAAGTGGGAGGCCTACTGGACGTGGATCTCCGGCTTCGTCCTCTTCGTCGTCCTCTACTACTTCCAAGCGCACACCTCTCTGATCGATCCGGCCGTGGCGCACCTGTCGACGGCCGAGGCGGTCGGCTCGAGCCTCGCCCTGCTTGCGGCGGCGTGGGTCGTCTACGACGCGCTGTGCCGCACCGTCGGCCGGCGAAGCGAGCTCGCGCTCGGGCTCGCAGTCCTCGGTGTCGTCACGGCCGCTGCGTTCGGCGTCACGCATCTCTATGCGCCGCGCGCCGCGTACCTCCAGGTCGGCGCGATGCTCGGAACGATCATGGTCGCGAACGTGTTCTTCGTGATCATCCCGGCCCACTGGGAGCTCGTGCGGGCCAAGGAGGCCGGCCGCGACCCCGATCCGGCCGCAAATGTTCGAGGCAAGCAGCGCTCGATCCACAACAACTACCTCACGCTGCCTGTGCTGTTCTCGATGCTCGCAGGCCACTTCCCGTTCACCTACGGGCACGCGCACAGCTGGGCGATCCTCGTGTGCCTGATGGTGATCGGCGCCTGGACGCGCCACTACTTCAACAGGCGTCACGCCGGCAAGACGCTCTGGTGGATTCCCGTGACGGCCGCCGCCGGGATCGCCCTCGTCGCGGTCTGGATCCGCCCCCCGTCGACGCCGGCCGCCGCGGGACAGGCGCCCGTCGCGTTCGCCCGCGCCCGGCTGATCGTCCTGGAGCGCTGCGCGTTCTGTCACTCGGAGCGGCCGAAGAGCACGCAGTTCACGACGGCGCCGAAGGGGATCCGCTTCGACACGCCCCAGGAGATCGCGGCACAGGCATCGGCGATCCTGACGGTCGCGGTCGAGTCGCGCGTCATGCCGCTCGGAAACCTGACACGCATGACCGAGGCGGAACGACGCCTGCTCGGCGCCTGGATCCGGCAGGGTGCGAAGATCCCCTGATGCTCGAGATCGCCGCCGCCGGCTTCGACTTCGTCGCGCGCTTCGAGGAGCAGGCTGCGCCGCAGACCGTCGCCGCGTTCCGGCGGCTGCTGCCGCTCGAGTCGAGGATCATCCACGTCCGGTGGAGCGGCGAGGGCGGCTGGATCCCCTTCGGCGACCTCGAGGTCGGGATCGGCCCGGAGAACGCGACGTGCTACCCGAACCCCGGTGAGCTCGTCTTCTACCCGGGCGGCGTCAGCGAGACCGAGCTCCTGCTCGCCTACGGGTATGTCAGCTTCGCGAGCAAAGCGGGGCCGCTCGCCGGCAACCACTTCGCGACGATCGTCGAGGGCAACGAGAACCTGCGCGAGCTCGGACGGCGCTTCCTCTGGGAGGGCGCGCAGCCGATCGTCTTCACGGAGCGGTAGCGATCAGGTCACGACGAGCCCGGTGAAGTCGGCTGCGGTGCCCAGGTCGAGCCAACGTCGGTGTACTACGAACTGAAGTCACTTCGACACGCCGCTACGCCAGCGCCGTCGCGAACGGACCGAGGCGGTCCTCGTCGAAGCGCTTCACGGCCAGGTTCGCATCGAGCACCGCGTGGTTCAGCCGGCGGGGCGCCGACGCGTCGCCGATCAGCGCAAGTGCCGGCCCCGCACCCTCGAGCGCAAGCACGAGCTCGTTGTTCGCCCGCATCCTCGTCCTGACGACGACGAGATCCGCTGTCGTCTCGGAGCTCTCGCCTGCGAAGCCCTCAGCGAGCGAGACGGCCGACCCGTCGACCCGCACGACCTTCGTCAGCACACGGACTCGCACACCGTTGGCGCCGAGGCGGCGGTTGACGTTGGTGACGCTCTCGTGCGGGATCGCGAGGCCGACGCCGCGTGCCGGCGTCACGAGCTCGACGGCGGCACCGCGCTCGGCGAGGTGCTCGGCCGCGCTGATCCCGTGCCAGAAGCCGCTGCCGTCGTCGACGACGAGCGCGCGCGCCCCCACGTCGTCGACCTTTCCGCCGAGAAGGTCCCACACCGTGACGACGCGTGCACCGCCGGCGATCGGGAACTCAGGCGGCTCCGGTGTCGCGCCGGTCGCACAGACGACGAGGTCGGGCTGATTGGCGAGTACGGTCTCCGGCACGGCCTCCGAGTCGAGTCTGACCTCGACCCCGAGGCGGCCGAGCTCCCGCTCGAGGTAGTAGACGAAGTCCAGCAGCTCCTCGCGCGTCGGGCCCGCGGCCGCGATCCGAAGCTGCCCGCCGAGGACGTCGGTGCGCTCGTGGAGCACGACCTCGTGGCCCGCCTCTGCCGCGACGCGCGCCGCCTCGAGCCCTCCCGGGCCGCCACCGGCAACGACGACACGCCGCTTCGTCGACGCGGCGGGCGCCGGCCCCCACTCGGCCTCGCGGCCCGTCCGGGCGTGGATCGTGCACGCGACGATCCCCTCCGCGCGACGGCAGTCCTGGACGATGCCGACGCAGAGCCTGATCTGGTCCGCGCGGCCCTCGCGGGCCTTCTCCACCCAGTCCGGGTCGGCGAGCTGCGCGCGGCCGATCCCGACGAAGTCGGTCTTCCCCTCGGCGAGCGCCCGCTCCGCGAGCTCCGGGTGCCGGATCCGGCCGGCGACGATCACCGGGACGTCGACATCCGCCTTCAGCACCTGCCCCATGTCGAGCGCGAAGCCCTCGTCGAAGCTCGAGTCCTTGACGTAGTACCCGCGCATCCCCGTTGTGATCGAGACGTAGTCGACCGGGGCAGCGTCCTGGAGCGTGACCGCGATCTCCCGCGTGTCGTCGAGCGTGAGACCGCCGGCGACATAGTCCTCCGCGCTGAGCCGGGCGCCGATCGGATACTCGGCGCCGCACCGCGTACGAATCTCCTCGACGATCTCGACGAGGAGCCGCAGGCGCGCCTCGAGCGCGCCGCCGTACCCGTCGCTGCGCCGGTTCGACTCGGGCGAGAGGAACTGCGATACGAGGTAGCCGTGCGCAGCGTGAATCTCGACGCCGTCGTAGCCGGCGGCCTTGGAGTTCGCGGCGGACGCACCGAAGCCGTCGACGACCATGCGGATCTCGGCCGTGGTCATCTCGTGCGGGACGCCCGGGTCGCGCGCGTGAGGAAGCGCCGACGGCCCCATCGGGACGTAATCGGTCTGGCCTCCGGGCGATTCCCGGCCGAGGTGGATCAGCTGCCCGAAGATCCGCGCGCCGTGCCGGTGGACAGCGTCGCAGCGCAGCCTCAGCGCCTCGATGCCCGCCTCGTCCCATGCCTCGACGATGATCCGTGCCGGGAAGCGTGAGGTCGGGTGGACGACCGCGCCGCCCGTGATCATCAGCCCGACGCCCGCGCGGGCCCGCTCTTCCTGGAAGGCGACTTCCCGCTCGGTTACCCGGCCAAGGTCGATCAGGCCGGTGCCCATCGGCGTCTGCACGATCCGGTTCTTCAGCGCAACGCTGCCGATCGTGCCCGGCGAGAACAGGTGCGGGTAGGGCGTCGTCATCTTCGACCGAGCTCCTCCACGAGCGCGGGGACGATCGTCAGCGCGTCGCCGACGACCCCGAGGTCGGCGTACTGGAAGATCGGCGCCTGCCTGTCCTTGTTGATGGCGACGATCCGCGCCGAGTCCTTCGCTCCGACGATGTGTTGGGCCGCGCCGCTGATGCCGACCGCAATGTAGACATCGGGACTCACAGTCTTGCCAGTCTGGCCGATCTGCATCGCGAACGGCGTCCAGCCCGCGTCGACGACAGGACGCGTCGCACCCACGGCTGCGTTCCCGATCGCGCCGGCGAGCTCGTCCAGCAGACGGAAGTTCTCGGCCGCTCCCAGACCGCGGCCGCCGGCGACTACGACGCGCGCATCCTCGAGTTTAGGCCCCTCTCCCTGTTCCTCGTGCCGTGCGCGCCGGCGTGTGCGCTTGCGTGCGTCGGGAATCGCGACGTCGACTCGGACTACGTCGGCGTGTCCGCCGTGGCGTTCCGCCTCGAGGGCCTGTGGGCGCATGAGCACGATGCGCGGCGCGCGCCCGGTGAGCTCGACGTCGACGAGCTTCGCGCCGCCGATCCCGCCGCGCAGGTTGCCGGGGCGGCCTGGGGTCTGGAGCAAAGCGACGACCAGGCGTACGTGGTCGACGTCGAGGACGTGCTCCGCATTCGCGACGAGCGGCGTGCCGAGCATCGCCTGCAGGCGGCCGGCGACGTCGCGGGCGTCGTATGAGGATCCGAACAGCAAGAGGTCGGGACGGTGGTCGGCAGCGAGCTGTGCGAGCACGTACGCCGCCGGCTCGCCCGGCCACTCCGCGTAGACCGGGTCGTCGTCGACGAACACCGTCGCCGCCCCGTGGTCGGCGAGAGCGGGAACAGAGGCGGCCGCCCCGGCCCCAAGCGAGACGGCGGCGACCTCGCGGCCGACGGCCCGCGCCTTAGTCAGCAGGCCGAGCGTCGATCGGTCGACGGTGCCGTCCGGCCCGTGCTCGGCATATACCCACACACCGGGCACGCTCAAAGCACTTTCGCCTCCTCGAGCAGCTGGACGATCCGCTGCAGCGCGTAGGTCTCGTCCTCGACGAGCTCGCCCGGCTCCTTTTCGGGCGCGATCTCGACAGCGGTCACCCGTTGCGTGGCGCGTACGTCCTCCGCGGTGAGGCCGAGGTCGGCGAGCGACAGCCGCTCGACAGGCTTCTTCTTCGCCTGGATCGTCTCGCGCAGCGACGGATAGCGGGGCACGGCCGCGGCCGCGGTCACGGAGACGAGGGCCGGCAGCGCGCAGTCGACGACGTCGTACCCCGAGGACGTCTGCCGCTCGATCGTGACCGTTCCATCCTCGATCTCCACCCGCCGGGCGAACGTGGCCGCCGGGAGGTCGAGCAGCTCTGCAAGCGCGATCGGCAGCGTCCCCGTGCCGCCGTCGGTCGACTCGACGCCCGCGATGATCAGGTCGAACGGCCGGCGGCGGATGGTCGCCGCAAGCACCGTCGCCGTCGCGAGCACGTCGGCACCTGCGAGCGCGTCGTCTTCGACGAGCACCGCCGCGTCCACGCCGTACGCGAGCGCGCGCCACAGAGCACCGACCGCCCCCTCGGCGCCGACGGAGACGACGGTCACCGCGCCGCCGCGTGCCTCCACGAGCGAAACCGCGAGCTCGAGCCCCGGCTCGTCGCTCGGGTCGAGCCCGGCGTTGGCCTCGCTCCGGGTCAACCGGAAGTCGGGTCCGATCTCCGGCGGGGCGCCGGACGGATTCGGAACGAACTTTGCGAGCACGACCACGTCCACGCCGCCTGCCCGGTGAGGGGAGCCGTCCGCCACTAGATCAACGGAGGTGCGACGAGCTCATCACTCTCGACGATCCCCGCCGCCCGCTCGAGAATCAGCTGCTTGTAGCCGGGGTGCGTGAGGATCCAGAAGCGGTTCTCACGGATGGCGCCGACGACCATTGCCGCGACGTCGGCCGCGGGCATGCGCTCGACGTGGGTCAGGAGCGGCACCTCGCGGCCGTACTCCCCCCCGGGTCGGCTCTTCGCGCTGGTCTCGCGCAACGAGCTCGTCGTCGCGCCGGGGCAAAGGACCGACACGCCGATGGGCACATTTTCGGCTTGCAGGTCGTGCGCGAGCGTCTCCGACAGGCCGACAACCGCGTACTTGGATGCCGTGTACATCGCGATCCCCGGAAAGGCGAGCAGGCCGGCGGCCGACGCGGTATTGACGACGTGTCCGGGCTCGCCGCGCGCGATCATCCCGGGGAGGAACGACGTGATCCCGTGCACAACGCCGCGGAGGTTGACCCCGAGGAGCCAGTCCCACTCCTCCTGCGTGAACTCCCAGGCCTTCCCCGGCATCTGAACGCCCGCGTTGTTGCAGAGCACGTGGACGGCACCGAAGCGATCGATCGCGCGCGCTTCCAGGTCGTCGACCTGCCCGCGGCTCGCCACGTCGGTCGGCACGGCCAGCGTCTCGGCGCCCGACGCCGGGCGGAGACTGTCCGCGGTGGCCAAGACGGCCTCCGGGTCGACGTCTGCGAGGACGACGTTCATCCCCTCGGCGGCGAACCGCTCACAGAGCGCCCGGCCGATACCGCTCGCGGCTCCCGTGACGACCGCGACCGTTCCCCGAAGCGTCTTGATCGGACCCCTCTTCAGCCGATCGGTATTTGAGCTAAACTCATTTCAGGTAACTATACCGTGGCCGCAGGCGCTCGCAAACACCCATCCAGCCCCGGCGGCGGCTCGCCGAAGCAGTCGGCGCAGGGTCCCCTCTGGCTCAATGCTGTGCGCCGCCTCGAGCGCTTCATCGGGGTCCCGGTCGAGCGGATGGTCACGAGCGACGCCTACTTCGACACGATCCCGATGCTCAAGCGGGCACAGGCGCAGATCGCCGACCGCGTAGCCAACGCAACCGACGAGTGGTTCCGGCTGCTCAACATCCCCGCCGGGAGCGACGTCCGCCGGATGCGCGAGCAGCTCAGCCGGATGGAGCGCCAACTCGAGAAGCTGACGAAGGAGCTTGCGGACCGAACGGACGGCCGCAAGCCCGCCGCCCGTAAGGACGACCCGGCCCCCTAGGTGCGGCCGCCGTTGCTGAGCTCGGACCTCGTCGCACGCATCGGCCGTGACGTCGAGCGCTCGATCCTGCGTACGCGCAACGGCCTGCGCTATGCCCAGGCGATGGGCCGGTCGAGGACCGGCGCGACGCCCAAGGACGTCGTGTGGAGCTGCGACCGGGCCGAGCTCTGGCGCTACCGCGGTCGGCAGGTCAGATACGACCCGCCCGTGCTGATCGTGCACAGCCTCGTCAGCCGCAGCTACATCCTCGACCTCCGACCCGGCAACAGCAGCGTCGAGTACCTCCTCGACGCCGGCTTCGACGTGTTGATGCTCGACTGGGGCATCCCGGACGAGCGCGATGCCGAGAACACCTTCGAGACCTACGTGGACTACTACATCCCGCGCGCCATAGCCGCCGCTCGGGAAGTCACCGGCGCCAGCGAGCTGACGATGATCGGTTACTGTCTCGGAGGCGTTCTCGCCATCCTCTACGCGGCGGGCCATGCCGAGGCGCAGGTGCGCAACCTCATTCTGCTCGCGACGCCGGTGGACTTCCGCGAGATGGGAGCAATGGTCGCAGGCGTCCTCGCGGGACGCCTGGACACCGATGACCTCCTCGACGAGACCGGCAACGTGCCGGCCGACGTTCTCTACACAAGTTTCTACATGCAGGCGCCGACAAAGCAGCTCGCGCAGTACGCGACGCTGCTCGAGAACCTCTGGAACGACGAGTTCGTCGACGCCTACCAGGCGATGGCGCAATGGTCCCGCGACCACGTGCCGCTGCCCGGTGCGGCCACGCGTCAGATCGTCAGCGACCTGATCCGTGGCAACGTACTGATGACCGGCCGCTGGAAGCTCGGCGGCAGGGTGATCGAGCTCGCGAACGTGCGCGCAAACGTCCTGAATGCCGTCGCCGAGCGGGACAACGTCGTTCCGCGCGCCGGCTCGGAGCCGATCACGGATCTCGTCGGCGATCCTGCGCGCCGCGAGGAGATGCGACTCACCGGCGGACACGTCACGTTCGGCGCCGGCTCGCACGCCTTCGGGAGCACGTTGCCCCGGCTGTCCGCGTGGATCGCCGCGCACAGCGACGAGCTCGACCCGCCGAGGGAGCGATGACGGAGATCCGACAGCTCGAGGCTCGCGACGTGGCCGCGGTCGACCGCTTCCTCGAGCGGATCCCCGAGGGTGACCGGACGTTCTTCAAAGAGGATGTCGACGACCAGGAGGTGCGGGCGGCCTGGTTCCGTCCGGGCACGGCGCGCATCCTGGCGGTCGACGGCGACACCGTGGTCGGCTACGTCGCGGTCGTACAGCTCCAGGGGTGGTCGAGCCACGTTGGCGAGGTCAGGGTGATCGTCGATCCCGACCGGCGCGGCGACGGAATCGGCCGGGCGCTCGCGCGCCGGGCTGTGCTCGAGGCGCTGAAGCTCGGCCTGACGAAGATGGTGATCGAGGTCGTCGCCGACCAGGAGCCCGCGATCGCGATGTTCCGGTCACTCGGCTTCGTCCCCGAGGCGCTGCTGACGGATCACGTCCGCGACCAGTCCGGCCGGCTACGCGACCTGATGGTTCTCGCGCACTCGGTCGAGGAGTCGTGGGGGGCGCTGAACTCCTCCGGGATCGCGGAGCTCATGTGACCGCAATCGGCCGGGGCGCCGACCTCCGTGTGGCGGACGTCGTCCGTGCGTATGCCGCGGAACGGCCCGACACCGTCGCGGTGCGGCAGTGCGACCGCGAGCTCACGTACGCCGTACTGGACGAGCGATCGAGCCGGCTCGCCCAAGCACTGCTCGCGTCCGGCGTCCGTGCCGGCTCGCGCGTCGCCTACCTCGACCGCTCCGCGCCCGAGATCGTCGAGTTGCTGTTCGCTGCAGCCAAGATCGGCGCCGTCACGGTCCCGCTCAACTGGCGGCTCGCCGCGCCGGAGATGCGGGGCGTCCTCGCGGACTCGGAAGCGCCGCTGCTCCTCGTCGGCAACGCGTACGAGGAGCTCGCCGAAGACGTCGTCGCCCAGCTCTCGGCGGCGCCCGCGATCATCCGCATCGCCGAGGGCTACGAGCAGTGGCTGTCTGCGTTCGACGCGGTCGATCCCGGCCACCGCGGCGAATCCGGCGATGTGGCGCTCCAGCTGTACACCTCGGGGACGACCGGCGTCCCGAAGGGCGTGCTGATGACGCACCGGAACCTGGCCGCGTGCGCGGAGACGTCACCCTACTGGCAGTTCGACGCCGGGACGATCAGCCTGACGCCGTTGCCGATGTTCCACATCGGCGGAATCGGCTGGGCCTTCCTCGGCCTCTGGAACGGCACGACGACGATCCTCGTGCGCGACTTCGTCCCCGAGGAGGTCCTGGACCTGCTCGAGCGACGGCGCGTGACGAACGCGATCTTCGTCCCGACGATGCTCCAGA
This sequence comes from Gaiellaceae bacterium, assembly GCA_041499745.1. GTDB lineage: Bacteria > Actinomycetota > Thermoleophilia > Gaiellales > Gaiellaceae > Palsa-739. The sequence goes on along the minus strand of JBGQKY010000068.1, from coordinate 1,486 downwards.
TGCTGACCGCGGTGCCCGGCGCGGCCGACCGCGACTACTCGGCGCTCCGCTCGATCGCCTATGGCGCGTCGCCGATCACGACGCCGGTGCTGAAGGCTGCGCTCCGCACGTTCCGCTGCTCGCTGTACGGCGTCTACGGGCTCACCGAGAGCACGGGCGGCGTCGTCCAGCTCGACCCCGAGGACCACGACCCGGGCGGGCCGCGCGAGCCCTTGCTCCGCTCCGCTGGGCGGCCGCTGCCGTGGGTCGAGCTCCGTATCGCCGACCCGGTTGACGGGCGCGAGCTCGGGCCGCACGAGGTCGGCGAGGTGTGGCTGCGCGCGCCGAACGTGACGCCGGGGTACTTCAACCGGCCGGAGGAGACGGCGGCGGCGCTGACTGCCGACGGCTGGCTGCGCACCGGCGACGGCGGCTACGTCGACGAGGACGGATACCTCTTCCTGACCGACCGCCTCAAGGACATGATCGTCAGCGGCGGCGAGAACGTCTATCCGATCGAGGTCGAGGAGGTGCTCGCGCAGCACCCGGACGTGCTCGACGTCACGGTGATCGGGGTCCCCGACGAGCGCTGGGTCGAGGCGGTCAAGGCGCTCGTCATCAGGCGCCCGGGCTCGGCGCCGACGGAGGACGAGCTGATCGCGTTCGCACGTGAGCGGCTGGCCGGCTACAAGCTGCCACGCTCGATCGAGTTCGTGGACGAGCTTCCGCGCACGCCGAGCGGAAAGGTGCTGAAGCGCGAGCTGCGCGAGCGGTACCGCACGGCGAGTTCCGTGACCCTGTACTCGCACCCCGGCTGACCGGTGTGCGGCTTGACCAAGGAGTTCCTTGGTGCGCACGAGGTGGAGTTCGAGTCCGTCGTGATCAGCGAGCAGCGCGAGCGGTGGCTCGCCGACGGCTCGCCGCCCGTGCCGACCCTCGTCATCGACGGGACCGCGCACATCCTCCAGCACCCCAGCCAGGCCGGGCTCCTGCTCGGCCTGGAGACACCGCCCGCACTCCGGGATGCTGTGCAAGTCGCGCAGGACATCGACGTCGTCGCCTACGCCTGGCGCGAGCTCGTGACGACGACGCCGTGGGACGCGCTGCTCACGCCGATGCCGGTCCTGAACCGGACTCCGCTCGCGCTTGCAGTCGACGCGTGCGTCGGTCTCGAGGCACTGCTCGAGCCGTTCGAGACCGGGTGGTTCCACTGGCCGGGCAATCCGGTGACGGGAGAGACCGGAGACCAGGCCGTCGTTGCGTACGAGGCGTCGATCGTCGCGACGATCCGGAACCGCGACGATCTGCTCGCGTTCGTGGAACATGTCTGCGAGGCCTGGGGCAGGTTCGCGCTCGACAACGAGGGGGCGTTCCGCGCCGATCCTGCGCGCGCTGTGCGAGCGCCGCGCGGCGAGCTCACCTGGGTCGAGCTCCTCGAGGCGCAGCGTCTTCATGCCGCGCAGCACTACCGCCAGGCTGCGACGCAGGTCGCCTCGCTCGGCCATCC
>JBGQKY010000067.1:0-12811 GCA_041499745.1 Gaiellaceae bacterium | reverse complement strand
TCTCCGCGACGTCGGCGGCCGCCAATCCGAGGGCGTCCGGGTTCCGGTCGACGGCGACGACGCGCAGCCCGAGCTCGCGAGCGCGGACGATCGCACCGCGCTGATGCCGGCCCGCGCCGACGAACAGGATCGTCTTCCCCCGCACGCGGCGATGCTAACTGCGAGCTCGAGCGGATCGACGAGGATCACGTTGCGGAGGCTGACCTCCGCATGCTGCGGCCTAGATATGGAACCACGTTCGACGCGCCGTCGAGGATCGGCGCAGGCCGGGACAGTTCATCCTCACGGGGTCTGCTGTGCCCCCCGACGACGAGCTGAGGCACTCGGGAACGGGACGCATCACACGGCTGATCATGCGTCCCAATGAGTCTCTTCGAGCTGGGAGTAAGCAACGGCAGCCTGTCTCTCGGCGAGCTGTTGGCCGGGAGTCCTATCGCCGGTGGCGCCGATCCGGGCGTCACTGACCGCGACACCGTCAGCGACTACCTCGTCGCGTTGAGGCGCTTGATGATCGTCGAGGATCAGCCGGCCTGGGCGCCGCACCTGAGATCGCGCTACGTGCTCCGCAGTGCCGAAAAGCGCCACTTCGTAGATCCCTCGCTCGCCGTCGCCGCGATGCGTGCTGATCTGGCGCGGATACTTCGAGACCTGAACCTGTTCGGCCCGCTCTTCGAGTCGCTGGTCGTCCGCGATCTTCGTCATACCCATCGGGACACTCTGTCCGTAGAGCGACGGTCCCCAGGTCACCGGCGGCCACTGGGAGAGCCGCGCGGGCCGAGCGCGTCGTGCAGCAGCTCGAGAATCGGCTCGATGTCGATCGGGTCGCCGCCGGCGACTCGTAGGGCGAGGCCGTTGAGGATCATCGTCGCGAAGCGTCCGAGGTGCAGGACGTCGACGTCGTCGCGGAACGTGCCGTCGGCCTGCCGCTCGCGGAACCAGGCGATGACGCGGTCGCGATCCTGGGTCCGCTCTTCCACCTTTCTCACGAACTCGGGGTCGTGGCGCAGGCGGCTCTGGACCTCGAGCAGGACGCCGAGCCACTCGGAGCTCTCGTTGGCCATCGCCCGCATCGCCTCGTCGAGGCCCTGCTCGACGAGCAGGTCGACGTAGCGCCGGTTCTCCTCGACGGAGAGCTCGAGGAAGAGGTCCTGCTTGCCGTCGAAGTAGTTGAAGATCGCGCCGCGCGAGAGCCCGATCTCCTCCTCGAGGCGGACGACGGTGGCCCCGTCGTAGCCGTGCTGCGAGAACGCGTTGCGGGCACCGTCGAGGATCTGCGCCCGGCGGGCGTCGAGGTGCTCCTGGCTGACCTTCGGCACATTCGCACTTTACAAAACCGTACAGACGTTTTATTATCTCGGCCATGTTCAAGAACCGCTCTCTCCTCGGGCTCCTGGCGGCCGAGCTGATCTCGCTCACGGGCTCCTCGATGACGTTCCTCGCCCTGCCGTTCTTCGTCCTCTCAACGACGGGCTCGACGGCGAAGACGGGCTGGGTGCTCGCCGCGGAGATGCTGCCGATCGGCCTGCTCGGCATCCCCTCCGGCACGGTCGTCGCCCGGCTCGGCGCCAAGCGGACGATGCTCGTCTGCGACGCGGCGCGCGGCCCCCTGATGCTCGTGATCCCGATCCTCCACTGGACGGGCCACCTCTCGTTCCCCGCCCTCCTCGCGGCCACGTTCGGGATCGGGTGCTTCGCCGCTCCCTACTTCTCGTCGTCGCGGCTCGTCATCCCCGAGGTCGCCGGCGAGGACGAGGGAGCCGTGGCGAGCGTCAACGCCGTCCTTGGCGGCGCGAACCAGATCACCCAGCTCGCCGGGCCGGTGCTCGCCGGCGTGCTGATCGCGGTGACGAGCCCGGCCACCGTCCTCGTCGTGGACGGGGCGACGTTCGTCGCCTCGTTCCTGATCATCGCGACGGTCGTCCGCGCCGGAAAGCGCGTGGAGCAGACGGCCCAGTCGAAGGGCCTGCTCGCCGGCCTGCGCTTCCTGCTGCACGACAGCCTGCTCGGCCCGATGCTGCTCGTCGCGTGCCTGATCAACATGGTCGCGCAGGGGCTGATCGTCGGAGTCAACGCGCTCGCGTATTTCCACTACGGCGCGGACGCGAAGGTCGCGGGGTTCCTGTTCGGCGCGTTCGGCGTCGGCGCGCTGCTCGGGGCGCTCGTCGCGCAGCAGGTCGCCCGGAAGGTCGATCTGCTGAAGCTCGCGGCGTTTGCGATCGTCGCGATGCCGCTGCCGCTCTTCCTGCTGGCGATCCGGATGCCGTGGCAGGCCGCCATGGTCGTGATCGGAGCGTTCGCGTTCTTCTCGCCGCTCGTCAACGCGCCGCTCTTCGGCGTGCTGACCGTTCGGACGCCTGCGGCGTTGCGGCCGAAGGTGATGACGTCCGTGATGACCGTCGCGAGCATCGCCGGCCCGCTCGGCTTCGTCGCCGGCGGCTTCGCGCTGCAGCACGTGTCGCTCTACAAGGTGTTCTTCGTGATCGCCGCTGCGCTCACGATCGGCGGCCTCGCATTCGCCGCGGTGCTGCTACGGAACCGTGCTGCGCCGGTCGAGGCCGCCATCGCCTGAGCTTCAACGTCACGTTGGCGGCGCGTAGACGACAAACGTCCCGACCGGATGCCGGCGCCAGCCGTGCTGCTCGAGCCGGGCAGCCACGCGCGACGAGCGAGCCGTTTCGCGGAAGAAGACGAAGCCGTGTCGCGCCGCCCCCAACACTTCTCGCTCATACCGCCGGTAACGGACGTTCCGGTCGGGATCAGGCGTCGGCGTGGCCTCGCCGTGCTCGAACCGGACGCCGCTCATGTCGTTTTGCGCGGCGACGATGCGCTCTCTCGTATCGAAGTCGAGCCGGTACGCGATCCAGTATTCGGCGTAGACGTGATCGAGTCCGAGTGAGTCCAGTGTCGAGATCAGCGGTCCGAAGTCACGAGGCACGGTGGGCGGCCAATGTTGCCCGTCGGCGCGTCGCCACAGGTCCGCTCTGTGCAGGTTCACGATCGTGGTGGTGCACAGGAGCGCGAGCGTGACGACCACCGTCGCGCGGCCGAACCTCGTGACCCCGTGCGCGAGCAGAAGCGCGAGCACCGGAGTGAGGACGATGAGGAACCTCGGCTCGGACGTGAGGGCCGTCGCCCTGCGCGAGATCGCCCAGACGAACGGGAAGGCGGCCGCCGTGGCGTAGAGCAGCGACGCGTTCCGGCCGCGCAGCTTGACCGCGGCAGAGACGAAGAGTCCCAGCAGGCCGGCGTAGATCACGTACGTCACGGCCTTCGGGAGGAGGAGCTGCATCGTCAGCGGGGCACGGAGGCCGAGCGTCATCGGAAGAAGCGGCGACGCAATGAGGCGCAACCCGTCCCGATAGGTGTCGAGCCCCGAGTGGGGCATCAGAGACTCCCAGCCGTGGCGGGCGTTCCAGATCAGCCACGGAAGCGCGCCGAGAACGGCCAGGGGCACGGCCGCCCAGAGGTGGCGCAGGCTGCGCGGCTGCCTCCAGATCGTCCACACGACCACGGGCACCGCGATGGGGACGATCTGTGCCGTCTGCCAGAACGCGAGCCCCAGGACGAGCCCAAGGAGCCCGACCCGGATCGGGCTCGGGTCCTCCACCACGCGCACCGCGAGGAGAAGTATGAGTGCGCAGTAGACGATGTTGCTCGAATAGAAGGCGTACTCGTGCGTCAGATACTGGAAGTTGAACGGCGGCCAGATCCAGAAGATCGCAGCCGCGACGGCCCCGGCCCGCCCACCGATCGTGCGAATGCCGACACGCCAGATGAGCAGCGTTGCGACGGCGGAGAGAACGAACGGAAGCACTCGGAGCGCGAGCAGGCTGCTGCCGGCGATCGCAAAGAGCGGCGCGATGAGAAGCACTTCCTGCGTTCCCCCGTACGGCGCCCCCCAGTAGAACGTCGTGAACTCGCCGTGGAGGACATGGCGGGCCATCAGGCCGACCACGGCCTCGTCCGAGTCCGGCATCCCGACCGCGGCTCCGTAGGCCCAGATCCGCAGCGCCATCCCGGCGACTCCCGCCGCGGCGAAGGCGATCCCCCACCTCGAGAGCGAGAACTGCAGCAAGCCGGCCAGGTGGGAGCGCACGGGCGCTGCCAACCGCGGACCGGCGCTCCCCCTCGCGATCTCCTGCGACCTTTCCATCCGTCGTCACGTTAGACGGCTGCTACGGAACCGTGCTGCGCCGGGCCTCGTCGCGGTGCCGGACGTCGCGCACGGCCAGCCGGAGCTTCCCGCCGACGGTTTCGGGGCGGAGCTCCGCAAGGAGCACCGCCCCGGCACCGGGACCGCCGGTCCCGTAGCGCGCGCCGCGCGCCTCGGCGAGCGACCCGCTGCGCCAGCCGTCTTCGCCGTGGACGTAGAGCTCGTCCTCGTAGACGAGGAAGCCGGCGCCCTCGAAGAGCGCGACCCAGTCCTCGGGTGTGCGCTGCACCTGCCAGCCCTGATCGTCGTGCTCGCCGGCCGGAACACTCACGAGCAGCCGGCCCTCCTTCGCGAGCACCCGGCGCAGCTCACGCAGCGCCGCTTCGTCTCCGTGCTCGTCGCGCAGTCCGTCGACGGCGTACACCCCGTTGTCCCGGCCGACGTGCTCGAGCGTCGAGATGCAGAGCACGAGGTCGAACGCGCCGTCGTCGAACGGGAGCGTGCGCACGTCGGCGACGACGGCGCGCAGTCCAGGCACCTCGGCCTCTGCGAGGTCGACGCCGGTGAGCTCGGCCGCTCCGAGCGCGACGAGCCCCGCGAGGTAGGCAGGCTCCGCGAACGCGTAACCGACGTCGAGCACACGTGGCTCACCGTCGTAGCGTGCGAGGCACCACGGAATCTCGATCGGCCGCTCGTCGCCCGACGCCGGCGCGCGAAGCTCGCGCGGCCGCCAAGGGCCCCTGCCGTCTCGCGGCCTCCGGCGTTCTCCGGCGGCGAACGCGAGTGCTGCGTCGAGCACGTCGACGCGCCCGAACTCCTCGCTCTCGACGAGCTGGCGGAGCAGTCCGGCCCGCGAGAGGGTGCCGTCGCGGAGCTTCGCCAGCGCGACCTCGCGCCCGTCGTCTTCGGGCGGACGGCGCATGACGAGCCGCCAGGCGCGGTCGACGAAGTCCTCGTCCGGTCCCGAGCCGGCGTCGAGCCAGCTCTGCAGGTCGCCCGTCACGACGGAAAGAGGAAGTCGACCCTCCGCCAGCGGGCGATCTCGCAGCCGTTGCGGCGCGCGAACCGCACCCAGACGGAGCGCCCGCGGAAGCGCCCCGTCACACGGGCTGTCTCCGGCCCGCCGTAGACCTGCGTGCAGGCGGCGCCCTTCGGAACCGGCGCGAACGGATCCACGAGCACGACGAGGCGGCGGCACGCCTGCGCCGCCTTCGGAAGCGTCCCGCCGTCCGGTCCGCACCGGAGCGTCCAGTGCGTCGTCGCCCCGCCGTTGCCGGGCGAGAACACGATCGAGAGGGCGGTGAGTGCCGCCGCTGCGCCGGACATCGTCTGCATGGTAGGCGGCACCACTAAAGTGCTGCCCGTGCTGAGCGGGAAGCGCATCTTCGTCACCGGCGGCGCCGGCTTCATCGGGACGACGCTCGCGCGGCGGCTCGTCGAGGCCAACGAGATCGTCGCCCTCGACAACCTCCACCGCGACGCACTCTCGGCGACCGACCTGGCCGACCACCCGAACTTCACGCTCCACCAGGCCGACGTGCTCGACGCCGAGGCGGTGCACGAGCTCGCCCGCGGCGCGACGCACATCGTCCACTGCGCGGCCATCGCGGGCGTCGACACGGTGCTCCAGAGCCCCGTGCGCACGATGCGCGTCAACATGATCGGCACCTACAACGTGCTCGAAGCCGCGGTCGCGACGCTGGACACGCTCGAGCGGCTGATCGACTTCTCCACGAGCGAGGTCTTCGGCACGCACGCGTACAACGTCAACGAGGGCCAGGTGTCGACGATCGGCTCGGTGGGCGAGGCGCGCTGGACGTACGCAGTGTCGAAGCTTGCGGGCGAGCACATGGCGCACGCCTACCACGACGAGCTGGGCGTACCCGCCGTCACCGTCCGCCCCTTCAACGTCTTCGGGCCGGGTCAGATCGGCGGCGGCGCGATCCGCGCGTTCATCGAGGCGGCGCTCGCCGGCCGCGACCTCGTCGTGCGTGGCGACGGCTCGCAGATCCGGGCCTGGTGCTACGTCGACGACATGGTCGAGGCCGTGCTCGCCTGCCTCGAGCACCCGAACGCCGTCGGCCAGAGCTTCAACATCGGCAACCCGCGCTCCGCCGTGACCATCTTCGACCTGGCGCAGCGCATCAAGCGCATCACCGGCTGCCCCGGCGAGATCGTGTTCGCGCCGCTCGACTACGTCGACGTCGAGCTGCGCATCCCGAACGTCACGAAGGCGCGCGAGAGCATCGGCTTCGAGGCGACGGTCGAGCTCGACGACGGCCTCGAGAGGACGATCGCGTGGTATCGCAGCCGGAAACCGGCGCTGATCTAGTCCGGCTCGCGCGGCCCGACGTCGGGGAGGAGGAGCTCGCGGAGATTCGCGAGGTGCTCGAGTCCGGCCAGCTCACGATGGGCCCCAAGGTCGCCGAGCTCGAGCAGCTCCTCGCGGCCGCAGTCGGTACGGCGCACGCGGTCGCCGTGTCGTCCGGCACGGCGGCGCTGCACGTGGCGGTGCTCGCGCTCGGCATCGGGCCGGGCGACGAGGTGCTCGTGCCGGCGTACACGTTTCCGGCCACCGCGAACGTCGTCGCGCTCGCGGGCGCGACGCCGGTGCTCGTCGACGTCGACCCGGTGACGATGAACATCGACCCCGCCGCCGCGGCGAGCCGGGTGACGCCGCGGACGAAGGCCGTGCTCGCCGTCCATCTCTTCGGCCGCCCGGCGCGCGTCGAGGAGCTGCCCGACGTGACGGTGCTCGAGGATGCCGCCGGAGCGCTCGGTGCGACGCGCGGCGGGCGCGCCTGCGGCTCGCTCGGCGCGCTCGCGTGCTTCTCGTTCCATCCGCGCAAGATCGTGACGACGGGCGAGGGCGGCGCCGTGACGACCGACGACGACGCGCTCGCCGAGCGCTCGCGCTCGCTCCGCCACCACGGCTGGTCGCCGTCCGACGGCTACGACGACATGCCGCTGCCGGCGTTCAACTACCGCCTGAGCGACGTCCTCTGCGCTCTCGGCATCCCGCAGCTACGCCGGCTCGAGGAGCTCCGGGCGAAGTACGAGCGCATCGCCGCCGGCTACGCCGAGCGGCTCGCCGGCTTCGACCTCGTCCTGCCGGGGGCCGATCCGGGCGACCGGCACGGCCTTCAGGCCTACGTGATCCAGGTCGACCGGCGCGACGAGGTGATGGCCGGCCTGCGTGCCCAGGGGATCCAGTGCCAGATCGGGACGTATGCGCTGCACCGCCTGGGCGCCTACCGCGACCAGGGGCCGTTCCCCGGCGCCGACGCGGCGTTCGAGCGGGCGCTCGCCCTCCCGCTCCACACCCGGCTCACCGAGAGCGAGCTCGACCGGGTTGCGGAGGAACTTGACAAGCTTGTGAGTCATCACTAACCTACCGGACATGAACCCCGCCGCCGTCCGCCTCTCCGCCGCCGAGCGTAAGGACACGATCCTCGATGCGGCCCTGATCGAATTCGCCGACCGCGGCTTCGAGGGCACCTCGACCGAGGACATCGCGAGGCGGGCGGGCATCTCGCAGCCGTACCTCTTCCGTCTCTTCGGGACGAAGAAAGGCCTCTACATCGCGTCCGTCGGCCGCTGCTACCGCGACACGCTCGAGCTCTTCCAGCGCGCCGCGGAGGGCCTGCGGGGCGAGGAGGCGCTCCACGCGATCGGTGCCGCCTACATGGAGCAGCTGGAGACCAACCCCGTCTGGCTCCGCGCCCAGATGCAAGGCTACGCGGCGTCCGAGGACCCCGACATCCGCCGCGTCGTCCGCGAGGGCTTCGGCGACCTCGTCGCCTACGTCCGGCGCGTCTCCGGAGCCGACTGGCCGGAGCTGTGGCGGTTCTTCGCGACGGGGATGCTGCTGAACGTCCTCTCCTCGCTGCAGGTAAACGAGAACCCGGAGCCCTGGATGAGCGAGCTGCTCGCCGGCTGCGGCAAGGAACGCTGAGCCCTTTTTTTCACCACGGAGGTAGTGATGACTCACAACCGTAACAAGTCCGTCACCTACTGGACGCTCGCGATCACCTCGCTCGCGCTCTTCATGGTCAGCCTCGACAACCTCGTCGTCACCACCGCCCTGCCGGTGATCAAGCACGAGCTGCACGCGTCGATCTCGCAGCTCGAGTGGACGGTGAACGCGTACACGCTCACCTTCGCGGTGCTGCTCCTCACCGGCGCGGCGCTCGGCGACCGCTTCGGGCGCCGCCGCATGTTCGTGCTCGGGATCCTGCTCTTCACCGGCGCGTCTGCGGCTGCTGCGCTCTCGACGTCGGCGAACGCGCTCGACATCGCGCGTGCGCTCCAGGGCGTCGGCGGCGCGATCGTCACTCCGCTCACGCTGACGATCCTCTCCGCGGCCGTGCCGGCGGAGCGGCGGGGCATCGCGCTCGGCATCTGGGGCGGGATCGGCGGGCTCGCCATCGCGCTCGGGCCGCTGGTCGGCGGCGCCATCGTCGGCGGTGTCTCGTGGAACTGGATCTTCTGGCTCAACGTCCCCATCGGGCTTGTGCTCGCACCGCTCGCGTACCGGCAGCTCGAGGAGACGAAGGGCGGCGAGGGCGGCCTCGACCTACCGGGGCTCGCGCTCGCCAGCACCGGGCTGCTCGGTGTCGTCTGGGGTCTCGTGCGCGGCAACTCGCTCGGGTGGACGAGCGTCGGCATCGTGGTGCCGATCGTCCTCGGGGCGCTGCTCGTCGCGGTGTTCGTCGCCTGGGAGCTGCGCGCGCCGTCGCCGATGCTCCCGATGGAGTTCTTCCGCAACCGCACGTTCACGCTGACGAACGTCGCGTCGCTCTTCATGTTCTTCGGGATGTTCGGCTCGATCTTCTTCCTGGCCCAGTACTTCCAGATCGTGCAGGGCTACTCGCCGCTCCAGTCGGGGCTCCGGATCCTCCCGTGGACGGCGATGCCGATGTTCATCGCTCCGATCGCCGGCGCCGTCTCCGATCGCATCGGCGGACAGCGGCTGATGGCTGCGGGCCTCGCGCTCCAGGCCGCAGGCCTGCTCTGGATCGCCGCGGTCAGCACGCCGACGACGCCGTACGTCGACCTCGTCGGGCCGTTCATGCTCTCCGGCATCGGCATGGCGCTCTTCTTCGCGCCGGTGGCGAACGTCGTGCTGAGCGCCGTCCGCCCTGACCAGGAAGGCAAGGCGTCCGGCGCGAACAACGCGATCCGCGAGCTCGGCGGCGTGTTCGGCGTCGCGGTGCTCGCCGCGGTGTTCTCGCACGTCGGCGGCTACCAGAACGCGGAGTCGTTCACGCACGGGATGACGGTCGCCGTCTACATCGGCGGCGCGCTCGTGGCTGCCGGCGCGCTCGCGGCCTCGCTGATCAAGGGGCGCCCGCGGGCGCAGGTCGCCGGGCTGGCTCTGGAGGCGGCCGCTTAGCGCTTGGCGTCGGCGAGCGCGACCACGGTCGCGCGGTTCTGCCGGACGAGCTTCCCAGCGAACAGACGGTCGTCGGCTTTGTGGAAGAGCTCGGCGGCCGTCTGCCCGTCCACCGGGCAGTACGTCGTGCCGAAGGTGACCGAGAGGTTCTCCGGCGTCAGCGCCCGGTTGACGCGGGCGAAGAGCGCGGCGATCTGCTCGAGCGGCAGCGAGGTGAGGAGCGCGAACTCGTCGCCGCCGAGGCGGGCGATGACGTCGGCCGGCTCGGCGTAGTCGCGCAGCACCTCGCCGACTCGCCGGAGCGCCGCGTTGCCGGCGGCGTGACCGTGGACGTCGTTGAGCTCCTTGAGGTCGTCGACGTCGGCGAGGATGAGCGCGAAGGGCTTCCCGGCCGCGCAGAATTTCGCGAGCTGCTCGTCGAAGGTGCGCGCGTTCCCGAGCCCGGTCACGAAGTCGCGTCCGGCGAGATCGGTGAGCCGGTCGACGAGCTGCCGGTTCCGGCTTGCGAAGAAGCCGATGAGCGCGCCGACGAGCGTGTACGTCACGAGCCTGATTCCCATCGACGCGGTGAGCGCCTGCGTCGAGAGCTCGCGGGATGTGAGCTCGATCGCCGCCACGTAGAGGCCGGCGGTGAGCGCGCCCGTGAGGGCGCCCCACGCCTCGTCCGTCACGAGCGCGATCAAGATGATCGGCAGGTAGAAGAAGTGGCCCAGGCCGAGGCCGGGCGTCTCGAGCAGGACGAACGCCGCGAAGACGCCGGCATACGCCGCCGCTGCCAGAGCGAGGACCGCCCTCTGGTTGTATGCCGTAGGCCCAGACAAAGCTCTTCACAGCCTGACGTGCCCCGGCCGGCGCGCGTCCCCCGTTCGAGGGGTAGGCGGCGGCGCCGGCGGCCCGCTCCGCGAGAATGGCCGCGTGGCGCGTTTGCTCGTCCTCGGGGCCGGACCGGCGCAGCTCGGCGTGCTCGCTGCGGCCCGGAGGGCGGGCCTGACGGTCGTCGCGGCCGACCGCGACCCCTCGGCGCCGGGCTTTCGCGACGCCGACCGCCGCGCGATCGTCTCGATCGAGGACGAGCCTGCGATCGAGCGCCTTGCGCGCGCCGAGCAGGTGGACGGCATCGTCGCCCCCGGCTCCGACCACGCCGTGGCGACCGCCGCCCGGATCGCCCTGCGGCTCGGCCTGCCGCACCCGCTCACTCCGGAGGCCGCGCAGCTCGCCGTCTCGCGACAGCGGCAGCGCGAGCGCCTCGACGCGGCCGGGATCCCGCAGCCCCGCTCGCGCGTGTGCCGCACGCTCGCCGAGGTCACGGCGGCCGCCGAGGAGCTCGGGTTTCCCGTCGTGATCGAGGCGCCCGACCGCGCCGGCGAGCGTGGCGTCGAGCTGGCGGGCGACCGCGACGCGCTCGCGCGCGCGGCGGCGGAGGCGCTCGCCGAGTCGCGCGGCGAGTACTGCCTCGTCGAGGAGCTCGTCGGCGGGCGCGTCGTCACGGTCAACGCGTTCTTCCTCGACGGCCGCTTCGTGCCGCTGACCGTGACCGACCGCGAGCAGGCGGCCGCGCCTGCGTTCGGCGTCTCGCTCGCGCACATCTGGCCGGCCGAGCTCGAGCCCGCGGAGGTCGGCGCGGCGATCGAGACCGCCGCCCGCGCGGCCTCGGCACTCGGCATCGAGAACGGGCCGACGACGACGCAGATCCTGTTCGGCGACGCCGGACCGCTGCTCGCCAAGGTGTCTGCCCGCCTCGGCGGCGGCCACGAGGCGGAGCTCTGCCGTGCGGCGCTCGGCGTCGACCTCAACGCGGTCACGGTGCAGGCCGCGCTCGGCGGCGAGGTTCATGTCCAGCAGCTCGCGGTGACCGCGGGCGTCGGCGTCGGCGCCGCGTGCGTTCGGTTCCTCGTCGCGCGGGCGGGCGTCCTCCGGGAGGTGCGCGGTCTCGAGGAGGCGTTCGCGATCGAGGGCGTGCGCGGGATCCGGGTCTACCGCAAGCCGGGGCACGTTTTCGGCCGGCTGATGCGCGCGTCCGATCGTGCAGGCGCGATCCTCGCGACGGGCGAGACGCGAGAGGACGCGCTCGAGGCCGCGGACCGCGCCGCCGCGACGATCCGTCTCGTCACCGAGCGGGTCGAGGCCGTCGCGTGAGGCGCGTTGCCGGGACGATCGTCGTCACCGGCCTCTGCACCGCCTACATCGTCTGGAAGATCGACCTCGGCAAGACCGGGCACGTGCTCGCGCACGCCCGCGCGGGGTGGTGGCTCGCGTCGCTCGGGATCATGGTCGCGTCGGTGTGGCCGATGGCGTGGCGGTGGCAGCGGCTGCTCGAGGCTCGCGGTGTGCACGAGTCGCTCGGCCGGCTCGTGCGGACGTACTTCGTCGGCTACGCGGCGGGCCAGGTGCTGCCGACGTCGCTCGGCGGCGACGCGTCTCGCATCTACGAGACCGTGCGCCGCCACCCCGAGGTGAAGGGCGCCGCGGCGGGGACGGTGCTGCTCGAGCGCGCGCTCGGCGGCGTCGCCACGCTCGTGCTCGCCGCGGTCGGCTTCGCGCTCGCCGTCGGCCGGTACGACGTCGGCGGATACCTCTGGGTGGAGCTTGCGTTCGTCGTCGGCGCAGTCGTGCTGGGCGTGCTCCTCTTCTCGACGCGGCTGCACCCGATGCTCCAGCGCACGCGGCCGCTGCTGCGCCGGTTGCGGGTCGACCGACCGCTGCGAGACGTCTACGTGGCCCTGCACGCCTTCCGCGGCGACGTGCCACTGCTCGTTGCGATGTTCGCGCTGACGCTCGGTGTGCAGGCGGTGCGCGTGCTGGCGATCTGGGCGGCCGGCAAGGCGGTCGGCGTCGACCTGTCGCCGCGGCCGTACTACGTGATGGGGCCGCTGCTCTTCCTCGTCATGCTCGTCCCGTTCACGGTCAACGGGCTCGCCGTGCGCGAGTCGTTCTTCGTGTCGTTCCTCGGCGCACTCGCCGTGGACGCCGACCGCGCGTTCGCGACCGGGCTCCTCTTCTTCGTCGTCACGGTCGCCCTCTCGCTCCCGGGGGTCGCGATCTTGCTGCGCGAGGGGGTGCGGCGGCGGCGATGAGCGACGCGTCGGTGGTCGTCGTGACCCACAACGCGCTGCCGTGGCTCGAGCAGGCGCTCGAGAGCGTACGTGGGTACGAGACGGTCGTCGTCGACAACGGCTCGGCGGACGGGACTGCCGACTTCATCCGCGATCGCTTCCCGGATGTCCAGCTCGTCGAGCAGGAGAACCGCGGCCTCGCGCACGGTT
>JBGQKY010000066.1:0-13188 GCA_041499745.1 Gaiellaceae bacterium | reverse complement strand
CCGGTGACAACTTCGCAATCGTCGACCTCCAGTCGGTCGGCGTCCGAATGCCGGAGGCCGGTCTCGTGCAGTTCGGGATCGACACGTTCGGATCGCGTGCGCACCCGAACTACCCGGCTCAGTTCGACATCTTCGTCGACAGCAACAACGACGGGAAGCCGGACTTCGTCGTCTTCAACCTCGAGAACGGCGCCTTCGGGAGCTCGGGCCAGAACGTCGTCGAGGTGTTCAACCTCGCGACGAATAAGGGCTTGATCTTCTTCTTCGCCGATGCCGATCTCAACAGCGGCAACGCGATCCTGACCGCGCCCTTGAGTGCCCTCGGGCTGACGCCGAGCACGAAGTTCACGTTCTCGGTGTTCGCAATCGACAACTACTTCACCGGCAACACAACTGACTCGATCGAGAACATGACGATGACGCTCGGCACACCGCGGTTCGCGCTGTCCGGCCCGTCGTCGTTCACGGTTCCCGCCGGCGGCGACACGACACTGACCGTGTCGGATCCGGTCGGCGGCTTGGCCGCTTCGCCGTCGCAGCTCGGCTTCCAGTTGCTCTACCGTGACGCCGAGGCGTCCGGCCGGAGGGATCCGAGCAAGGACGAGGCCCAGGCGGTGATCGTCCGGCCGTAGGGAAGGCAAAGCAGGTAGGAAGCGAAGGGCCGCCCTCAGGGCGGCCCTTCGCGTTACATCGTCGGGTTGCTACAGGTCGTGCGCCGCTGCGGCAGCGTCATTGCGCGGCTGCCCTTCGAGCCGAAGGCCTGAAGGCGGAAGTCGTCACACATCGGGACCGACACGGGGAATTGGACGGTGAATCGGCCGCTCGCGTCGGCGGTCGCCGTCCTGTGCCACCTTCCCTCGGCGTCGAGGACGACGGTCACGCGCTCTGCGGGGCGGAAATTTGTCCCCCGGACGACCACCGGTGAGCGGTCGGTCGTCTGGAGCCGCGGCCCCGTCGGCGCGGCGGCCGCCATCCCGGCAAGGGCGAGCCCGAGAACGAGGATCGAGACGATTCGCACGTGGACCATGGTAGCGCGCATCACTCGCAAGAGGGATTTCCGTGTCACGGAAACGCAACCACGATGCGGAACAGGGTCCTGCGGAGAGGGAGTGGAAGGCGTGACCAAGGTACTGCGGCAATTTTGGCTTCTGTTTGCGGCTGCGGCCGTATTGGGGTGCACAGGCATCGCGTCGGCTGCACCGATGCGGCCGGCCCTCTCGAACGTCCCCTTCGTCCAGATCAGCCCCAGCGCAGCCACGGCGGCCCGTGGTGGCGCCCCGATCTGCCCCAACGGCCTCGTCTGCTACTCGCCGTCGCATCTGAAGGATGCCTACAGCTTCCCGACGAAGGGCAGGAACGCCGCGACAGGTGACGGCCAGACGATCGTGATCGTCGAGGCCTACGGCTCGCCCACGATCGAGAAGGATCTCGCGCAGTTCGACGCCGAGAACGGTCTGCCCGATCCGCCGAGCTTTACGACCGTCGTGCAGCAGACGCCGGTCACCGATGTCGGCTCGGACGACTTCGCGCATTGGGCGATCGAGACGTCGCTCGATGTCGAGTATGCGCACGCGATGGCGCCAGGCGCGGCGATCGTGCTCGCGATCGCCGACACGGACGACTCGACGAACATCACGCAGCTCGTCACCGAGGTGCTTCCCCAGTATCCGGGCTCGATCGTCTCCCAGAGCTTCGGCACCGACGAGGCAGGGCCTGCGAGCGACCCCGACTCCGCGACGATCCTCGATGCCGCGTACATGAAGCACGTCCTCACGGGCGGCACGGTGCTCGCCTCCTCGGGCGACTTCGGCGCCTCGAACTTCACCCCGTCTTTCGGGCCTCCGTCGCCGATGGCGTCGTACCCGGCTGTGAGCCCCTTCGTCGTCGCCGTCGGCGGCACCATGGGTGACCCGTTCCCGGACGGCCTCTGGCACCACGGGCGGTACGGCCACGAGCAGGTGTGGAACGAGCTCATGACGAACCCCGACGTCTTCCCGGCTGCTGCGAGCGGCGGTGCGCCGAGCACGGTCTACCCGGCGCCGATCTGGCAGCGGGGCATCACGGGCAGCACGATGCGCGCCGAGCCCGACGTCGCGTACAACGCGGCGAACAACGGCGGCGTGGTCGTGGTGGCGTTCGGCGGCAAGCACGGCGTCGTCGGCGGCACGAGCGCGGGTGCACCCCAGTGGGCCGCGATCATCGCGCTCGCCAACGAGCTGCGCGGCAGGCAGGGCCGCCTCCCCCTCGGGCTTGCGACGCCGCAGCTCTACATGATCGCGGCTGATCGCAAGAACTACCGCGAGGACTTCAACGACATCGTCAACGGCAACAACGCGCTCTTCGGCGATCCGGCCCAGCTTCCGGGCTTCAACGCCCGCCCCGGCTACGACCTGCCGACGGGACTCGGGACGCCTGTCGTCTCGAAGCTGCTGAACGACCTCGCGAGTCGCGAGGGGCACCGCGGCCGGCTGGACGACCTCCGCGGGCACCGCAGCGACGAGGGCCACGGCCGTCACGTGCGGGTGAACCCCGGCGGCTAGCCCGGCGGCGTCTTCTTCGGGCACACTGGAGGCGTGAACGGTCTGCTCGCACTGCTCGTCGCGGTCACCGGCCTGCACGGCGTCGTCATGCGCGGGCCGACGAAGCCCGTGTGTGAGGTCGGCACGCCGTGCTCGGAGCCCGCGGTGGGCACGACGCTCGCCTTCTCCCGCGCTGGGCGGTTCGTCCTTCGCGTCAGGACCGGGAAAGGAGGACGCTACGCCGTCCATCTCGCCCCCGGGCTCTACGTTGTCCGTCTCGTCCCGCAGCAGCGCATCGGCGGAATGAAGCCCGTCAACGTGCGCGTTCGTCGAGGCGTCGACGCGCGCGTCGACTTCGCGATCGACACCGGTATTCGCTAGTACGCGACGGCGCCGCGGCCGGTCTCGGCCGCGTGACGCTGCTCGTCGGCGCGGTAGCTCGAGCGCACGAGCGGGCCGGAGAACACCGAGCCGAAGCCAAGCGCCTCGCCCTGCTCGCGGAACCAGCGGAACTCGTCCGGATGCACCCAGCGGTCGATCTGCGCGTGCTTCGCGCTCGGCTGGAGGTACTGCCCGATCGTTACGACGTCGACGCCGTTTCCGCGCAGGTCGCGCAGCGTCTCGACGACCTCGTCGTTTCGCTCGCCGAGACCGACGATGATCCCGGACTTCGTCAGCACCCTGTAGTCGGCGATCTCTTTCGCACGGCGGAGCAGCCAGAGCGCCTTGTCGTAGTCGGCCTTGCCGCCCCGCATCGAGCGGTGCAGGCGGCGCACCGTCTCGATGTTGTGGTTGAAGACCTCGGGCCGTGCGCCGAGCACCGTCTGGAGCGCCTCGTCCTCGACGTCGAGGAAGTCGGGCGTCAGCACCTCCACGGATGCGTTCGGCAGCTTCGACTTGATCGCGCGGATCGTCGCCGCGTAGTGACCCGCCCCCCGGTCCGGCACATCGTCGCGGTCGACCGACGTGACGACCACGTGCTTCAGCTGCATCTGCGCCGCGGCGTGTGCGAGCCGCATCGGCTCGAGCGGGTCGACCGGGTCGGATGGCTTGCCGGAGTGCACGTAGCAGTAGCGGCATGCCCGCGTGCAGGTGTCGCCGAGGATCTGGAACGTCGCCGTTCCGCGGCCCCAGCACTCGGAGATGTTCGGGCAGCGCGCCTCCTCGCAGATCGTGTGCAGCGAGAGGCCGTGGATCAACTTCTGGACGTCGAAGTACGAGCCGTCTCTTGACGGCGCGCGCACCTTCATCCACTCGGGCCGGCGGGGGCGCTCGGCGACGGGCAGAGACGTCTCCATCCGGCGCAGTGTAGATGTGCGAGGCCGGGCCTCAGGCGAATGTCGTGACGACCGCGACGATCGCGAGCAGCCAGATTCCGATCGCCACGATGTAGCCGCGTCGCTCCGCAACGAACTCCGCTGCAGGACCGGCGGGCAGCATCCTCTGCGGTACTGCTGCGATCGAGAGCAGGGCGATCGCGAGAGCGAGCACCGCGAGCAGCAGCGGACGCAGCGGATCCGGCGCGTAGCCGAGCGAAATCGCGCGGACGAGTGGCGAGCGCCGCCAGAACGGGCCCGGCGGCTCGGGACGCTGTCGCCGGGGCGGCGCGCCGAAGGCGACGCGGCTCTTCACGCCGTGTTCTGATGCCGCCACGACGAAGGAGGCCGGAGCCGTCGCCGTTGCGCCTTCGCACATATCGACGGCGCCGCCGCGATGGAGCACGAGCGTACGGCCTCGGACGATCCGTGCGCGTGCCTGGAAGAGCTTTGCGCCGCGGCTCTTGCCGGTGAGGAAGTAGGTTCCGGCGCCCAGCCGGTGCTTGCCGATCCGCTTCGGGAGGCGAACCGCGTTGATGCCGCGCTTCGCGCTGAGCACGTACGCACCGATGCGCCGGCAAACCGGGGCCACCTGGCGCACGACGATGCGTACGCGCGATGCGTGCGGAACCCGGAAGCGCGCGACGACCGGGCGAAACGCGGGCCCGGGCCGGCCTTCGCCGGCAGCGCGCCTCGAGGACCGCGTCGACGGGCCGGCGTATGTGCTCGGAGGGGTGTCCGCCGCGCCGGCCGGGGAGCCGCCGCCCGCCGCGGGTGTACCTGTCCGTGTCGTTGCGGGACCCGGCGCGGGCACGGTCGGCACCGGCGGGGTCGGCACCGGCGGGGTCGGCACCGGCGTAGTCGGCACCGGCGTAGTCGGCACCGGCGGCGGCGAAGGCGGCGTGGGAAGGGTGGGAGCCGGGACCCTCGGCACCGGGACCGTGGGCAACGGCGGGATCGGCGGGATGTCGATCGCCCACGCTGCCGCGGCGAACAGGGCCGCCGCGACCACCCCTGTGACGCCGCAGATCAGACGCACGCAAGACAACGTCGCCGGGGGCGTTTCGGTTTAAACCTGCCGCGCGTCTTCTCGTCGGCGGCGTGGTTAGTTGGCGGCGAGCCCCGCGTGCACCGGCTGCGCCCAGAGTCCGATGCCGTCCTCGACCGGCAGCTGCTCGAGCTCGAGCGAGAAGACCTCCTGCAGCGCGGCGACCGCGTGGGGTCGGACCTCGTCGACCGTCACGCTGCGGCCAGCCTCGCGCGCGATCGTCGTGAACGTCGCATCTTCGAGCCCGCACGCGGTGATCCACTCGGTGAAAGGCGCAGGATCGAGGTCGACGTTCAGTGCGTAGCCGTGTGTCGTCACCCAGCGCGATACGTGTACGCCGATCGACGCGAGCTTCCGAGGCGGCCGGGTCAGCCAGACGCCGGTCAGGCTCTCGATTCGCTCGGCGGCGAGGCCGAACGGCTCGACCGTGCGGATCAGCGCCGCCTCGAGGTTGCGCACGTACTGCTTGACGTCGCGGCCGTGCCGCTTCAGGTCGAGGATCGGGTAGCAGACAAGCTGCCCCGGACCGTGGAAGGTCGACTTGCCGCCGCGGTTCGTCTCGACGATCTCGACTGCGGCGTCCTCGGGGACGTGCAACTCGGCGTCCTCATCGGTGCGGCGGCCGAGCGTGACGACGGGCGGGTGCTCGAGCAGCAGAACGGTGTCCGGGATCGCACCCTGTGAGACGGCGCCTGCGAGCGAGCGCTGGAGATCCCACGCTTCCCGATAGGGAACCGTGCCGAGCTGCATGACGTAGCCGCCGCGCGCCATCAAGGCGACTGTAGCGGCTCCCTAGTCGTCGAAATCGTCGTCGTCGACGTCCTCGTCGTAGGCGATGTGCCCCTCGACCTCGTCCTCGACGGCGTCCTCGTTCGTGTTCATCCCGCCTTCTACGCCAAACCGATGTGCCTCGACCTCATCCGAGCTCATGACTCCTCCTTACGTCGTTTCCGTTTCCTCCAGACGTGCAACAGGCGCAGCTTCTTCCCTGCGGCGCTCGAGCCCGGCGGCCTCGGCGTCCCGGCCGGCGGCGTGGAGCAGCTTCGCGTAGTTGCCGAGAGCGAGCAGGCGGTTCGGGTGGTCGGGCTCGACCCGCCTGTCGAAGATCTCGAGCGCGCGCCTGTAGTACGCCTCGGCCTCGTCGTCTCGCCCGCGCTTGCGGGCGTTCACGCCCAGGTTGTTCAGCGTGGTCGCAACCGCGGGATGCTCAGGACCGATCGTCCTCTCCTTCGCCTCGAGCGCCCGGCGGTACGCCTCCTCGGCCGCGTCGAGCTCACCCCGGCGTTGCAGTACCGCGGCGAGGTTGTTCCAGGCGCCGGCAACCTCCGGGTGGTCGGGGCCGAGCACGGGGCCGAGAACCTCGAGCGCATGGCGGAGCAACTGCTCCGCCTCTTCCTCGCGGCCGAGCGCATGGAGGATCGGCGCGAGTGCCGCCTCGTCTTCGGCGACCGCCGGATCGTCGGCGCCGGCGTACCGCCGGCGGATCTCGACCGAGCGCCGCGCGTACGGCTCCGCGGCCTCGAAGTTCCGTCGCGCGTGCTCGAGGCCGCCGAGGTTGTGGTAGATCGCGGCGACGTCCCGCGTCTCGCCTACGGCGCGCTCGAGGATCTCGAGCGCCCGGCGGTACAGCTCCGCGCCCTCGTCGAACCGTCCGCAGTACTTGAAGACCATGCCGAGGCCGTTGAGCGCACCGCCGGTCTCGAGCGAGTCGGCCCCGAACGTCCGCTCGGCCTCCTTGATCGCCGCGCGGAGCTCACGCTCGGCGTCGTCGTAGCGTCCGCGGGCCCGCGCAAGCGCGCCGATACCGCCTCGGACCGTGAGTCGCACCCGTGGATCGTCGGACGCGACCGACCGGAACAGCAGCTCCGCCTCGTCGAGGCGTGCGAGCTCCAGGAGCGCGCAGGCGCGCTCGGCCCGCGCCTCGTCGCCCGGAACGCCCTCGAGGATCCGCTCGGCCCCGCTCGGGTCGCGCAGTGCAATGGCGACGCCGGCGCGCCGGACGAGGGCCTCCGGAGAGGTACCGGCCCGTTCGGCGTCCGCGAGCGCGGCGTCGTAGTTGCCGAAGTCCTCGTGGAGGCGCGACCGCTCGATCAGGGCCGCGGCGTCGTCGGCGTCCGCGAGCGCGGCGAGCGCACCGCGGTAGTCGCAGCGGGCGCGGAGCGCCAGCGCGTGCTCGAGGCTCACGCGGTCATTGTCCGCCCCGGAAGCCGGAGCGGCAAACTAGCCGCCCTCGCCCTCCCAGTGCTCGAGCCGCTCGCGCAGGTCGTGGAGGAAGCGGCCCGCGTAGGCGCCGTCGACGAGACGGTGGTCGTACGTGAGCGTGATGTTCATCAGCGGCCTGATCGCGATCACGTCCTTGCCGAGCTCGTCCTGGATCACCCACGGCCGCTTCACG
The DNA here is from genome assembly GCA_041499745.1 of Gaiellaceae bacterium. GTDB lineage: Bacteria > Actinomycetota > Thermoleophilia > Gaiellales > Gaiellaceae > Palsa-739. The sequence continues at coordinate 5,910 of JBGQKY010000066.1, read as the reverse complement.
AGCGCGTACGTGCCGAGGATGCCGGACTGCGGCCGGCTGATGATCGGCGTGCCGTGGAACGTTCCGTAGCCGCCGGGATTCGTGATCGTGAACGTTCCGCCCTGCACGTCGTCGGGCATGAGCTTCTTCTCGCGCGCCTTCTTCGCGATCTCGGCGATGCCCTTCGCGATGCCGAGCAGGTTCATCGTCTCGACGTTCTTGAGCACGGGCACGATCAGGCCTTTGCCTTCGGCGAGCTCGACGGCTATGCCGAGGTTGACGAAGTTGCGCTTGACGATCGCCTCGCCGCGCAGCTCGGCGTTCACGTACGGATGCTTGCGCAGCTCGTCGACGGTGGCCCGCGCGATGAACGCGAGGTAGGTCGGGTTGACGCCGTAGGCCGCCTGGTAGTCCTTCTTCAGTTGCTCGCGCGCGGCGACGATCCGCGACATGTCGACCTCGATCGCGCTCGTGACGTGGGCGGCGGTGTCGAGCGAGCGGCGCATGTGCTCCGCGATTCCCCGGCGCATCGCCGTCACCGGCTCGAGCTCCTCGCCCGGCTGGAGCTCTGCCGGCGCGACGGCGGGCGCGGCGGGCTTCGGCGGCGCGGGCGCAGCCTGCGGCTGGGGCGCTTCCGGAACGGCGGCCGGGGCAGGCGCAGCCTGCTCTGCGGGTGCAGCAGCCTGCTCTACCGGCGCGGCTTGCGGTGCGGACGCAGCTTGCGGCTGGGGCGGCCCGCCCTGCTCGATGAAGTCGAGGATGTCCTTCTTCGTCACGCGGCCGCCGCGGCCGGTGCCGGAGACCTGGGACGGATCGACGTTGTGCTCCGACGCGATACGCGCGACGACCGGCGAGACGAACCGGTTGCCGTTGGCGTGGACGGCCTGCGCGGGCGCCGCCTGCTGTTCGCTTGCGGCGACCGGCGCCTCAGCTGCGGCAGGCTGCGCAGCCGGCTCCGGCGGCGCCTCCGGCTGCGGCGGTGCTTCGCCGCCCCCGAGCCCTGCTCCGCCAATTTGGGCGAGCTTGGTGCCGACCTCGACGGTCTCGCCTTCCTGGACGAGAATCTGGGTCACCGTGCCGGAGGCCGGGCTCGGGATCTCGGTGTCGACCTTGTCGGTCGAGATCTCGAGCAGCGTCTCGTCCGCTTCGACGTGATCGCCCTCCTGCTTCAACCAGCGGGTGACCGTGCCCTCCGAGACGGACACGCCCATCTGCGGCATCACGACGTCGACTGCGGTCTCCGTGGCCATGGCTCTCCTCTAATACTCCGCGAGGTCGCGAAGCCCCTTCACGACATCTTCGACCTGGGGCAGAAATGCCTTCTCGAGCGGCGGCGAAAACGGTACCGGCGTGTCGGGCGACGTGATCCGCTTCACCGGCGCGTCGAGATCCTCGAAGGCGTCCTCGGCGATCGTCGCGGAGATCTCCGCGCCGAAGCCGCCGGTGTGCGTGTCCTCGTGCAGGACGATCACCTTCGACGTCTTCCGCACCGACTCGAGCACCGCCGCCTTGTCCCACGGCAGCACCGTTCGGAGGTCGATGATCTCGACCGACAAGCCTTCGCCGTCGAGTTGCTCCGCCGCTTCCTCGGCGGTGTAGACCATCGCGCCCCAGGTGATCACCGAGATGTCGCGTCCTTCGCGGTGCGTGCGCGCTTTGCCGATCGGCGTCGTGTAGCGCTCTTCCGGCACCTCGCCTTTGATTCGGCGATAGAGATGCTTGTGCTCGAAGAAGAGCACGGGGTTCGGATCTTCGATCGCGCTGATCAGCAGACCCTTCGCGTCCTCGGGCGTCGACGGGCAGACGCACTTGAGTCCCGGAATGTGCGCGAACGACGACTCGGGGTTCTGCGAGTGGAACGGACCGCCGCTGAAGCCGCCGCCCGACGGGAGGCGCACGACGATCGGCACCGGCGTGCCGACGCGCCAGCGCTGCTTCGCCGCGATCGTGACGAGGTGATCCCAGGCGCAGGAGACGAAGTCCGCGAACTGCATCTCGGCGACGGGGCGCAGGCCCATCATCGCCGCACCGGTCGCGCCGCCGACGATAGCCGTCTCGGCGAGCGGCGCGTCGATCACGCGCCAGGGACCGAACTCCTCCTGGAAGCCGGACGTCACCTTGAAGGCGCCGCCGTAGACGCCGACGTCCTCGCCGATCACGAAGACGCGGTCGTCGCGGCGCATCTCCGTCCGGAGAGCGTCGCTGATCGCCTGAAGGTACGTGAGCTCGGCCATCACTTGTGATGCGGCGTGTCGAGGTCGTCCGCGGTTGCGTACACACCCTCGAGAAGCGTCGACGGGTCCGGCATCGGTGAATCGTCGGCGCGCTGGAGCGCGTCGTTCAAGACCTTCTTCGCGTGCGTCGTGATCTCCTCCTCCTCCTCGTCGGTCATGTCCGCGTTGTCGCGCAGCCAGTTCCGATAGCGCTCGAGAGGATCGCGCTCGGCCCAGCGCTCGAACATCACCTTCGGGACGTAGAAGGCGTCGTCGTGCACGGCGTGACCTTCCATGCGGAGGGTCAGGCACTCGAGCAGTGTCGGGCCACCGCCCTCGCGCGCCTTCTCGATCGCGCGCTTCGCCTCGCGGTACACCGCGAGCACGTCGGTGCCGTCGACGATGACGCCCTCGAAGCCGTACGCCTGCGCGCGGTCGGCGACGTGCTCGGTCGCGTACTCGAGGTGTGTCGGCGTCGAGTACGCCCACTGGTTGTTGTCGCAGACGAAGACGATCGGAAGCTTGCGGGTGCCGGCGAACGTCATCGACTCGTGTGTGTCGCCGCGCGCGGAGGCACCCTCGCCGAACCAGCCGACGGCGACGCGACGCTCCCGGCGAATGCGAAAGGCCAGGGCGGCGCCGGTCGCGACCGGGAGCATCGCCGGCAGGTGGCTGACCATCGGGATCATCCCGAGGCGCATGTCGGCCATGTGGACGTTGCCGTCCTTCCCCTTCGTGGGTCCGTCCGCCTTGCCCATGTAGTTCGCGAAGATCCGCCACGGCTCGACGCCGCGCGTGATGTGCACGCCCATGTCGCGGTGGAGCGGCGCACCGACGTCCTCTGCTGCCATCGCAGTCGCGACGCCGACGGCCGCGCCCTCGTTGCCGCGGCCGGTGTAGAACGAGCCGGGAATCTTGCCCTGGCGGTAGAGGATGTGCCCGCGCTCCTCGACGCTGCGGGTGATGACCATGTTGCGGTAGATGCCGAGCAGGTCCTCGCGGTCGAGTCCGGCCTCCCGGACGTCGCTCAGCGAACCGGCCGGCTCCGCTTCTCTCGCGATCGCCATGCGGGAAATCTAACGGCTGGAACCGGTCGCCCAGTCGTACGACTCCCCGATCCGCGCGATTCCGGCCCGTGTCTCCTCGTCGCAAAGGGCTCCGGCGACGCCCGCCTCGTAGAACGAGCGCGGATCGAGGCCGAACGAGGTCGCCGCTTCGTAGTCGCGTGAGAGGTCGGTATCGAACATCGCCGGGTCGTCGGTGGAGATCGAGCAGCGCACGCCGGCGGCGACGAGCCGCGGCAGCGGGTGGTCGGCCAGGGAGGCGACGGCCCCGGTGCGGAGGTTCGAGAGCGGGCAGACGTCGAGCACGATGCCGCGGCCGGCGAGCTCACGCACGAGGCCCGGATCCTCCTCGGCCCGGATGCCGTGACGCAGCCGGTCCGCCCCGAGCGCCTCGAGGGCGCCGCGCACGGACGCGGCGCCGGCGACCTCGCCCGCGTGCGGAACCGAGCCGAGCCCGAGCGACTTCGCATGCTTGAAGACCTGCGCGTACGGCTCCGGCGGGAACTCCGCCTCGAGCCCGCCGAGGCCGACTCCGACGACGCCGCGGTCGCGGTAGCGGGCCGACCACTCGACGGTCGCCATCGCCTCCTCCTGCGTGAAGCCGCGGGGGATGTCAGGCGTCAGGCGGATCTCGACGCCGTGCAGCTCGCGTGCCTCCTCGGCGCCGTTGCAAACCCCCTCGAAGACGTCCTCCCACGAGCATCCGTGGCGGACCCGCTCGGCGGGGCTGAAGATCCCCTCGAGGTAGACCGCGCCGTGGGACGCCGCCTCGGCCGCGTAGTCGACGACCATCTGACGGTAGTCCTCCTCTTGCTTGAGCGCGTTCGTCGTGAGGATCCAGACATCGATGAAGTGCCGGAAGTCGCGGAAGCGGTAGAGCTCCGCCAGGCCCTCGACTGTGTCGGCCGGGAGCGGGTAGTCGTTGCGCTTCGCGATCTCGAGCAGCGTCTGCGCGCGCACGGTCCCTTCGAGGTGGACGTGCAGCTCGATCTTCGGATACACGGTCGCGAGGCTAGCTGTCAGCGGTGTGTTGAATGGGGCCGGTGAGCACGCACCAGCGCGGCCGGTCGTTCGTGGCGCTCGCCGCCGTCGCGTGGTCGACGGCCGGGATCCTCCAGCGCGAGCTGACCGTGGACATCCCCACGCAGCTCGCCGGTCGCGCGCTCTTCGCGGCGCTCGGCCTGCTGGCCTACGTTGCGGTCGTCGAGCGCGGCGAGGTAGTGCGGGCATTCCGGGCGATCGGGCGCGGCGGCCTGCTCATCGCGCTGCTGCTCGGGATCTCGTCGGGCTCGTTCATCATCTCGCTGAACTACGCATCGGTCGCGAACGTCCTCTTCATGCAGGCGCTCGCGCCGGTGCTCGCCGCCGCGCTCGGGATGCTGCTCGGGGAGCCGGTCGGCCGCCGCACGTGGCTCGCGATGGGGATCGCGATTGCAGGCGTCGGCTTGATGGTCGGCGGGCCCGGCCGGCCCGGCCTGCTCGGTCTGGGCCTTTCGTTTCTCATGAGCTTCTCGTTCGCGGCGACGCTCGTGCTCACGCGTCACCTGCGCAACGTCTCGATGGCACCTGCGACATGCCTGTCGCAACTGCTCGTTCTCCTGTGTGGGGCACCGCTCGGACGGCCGAGCGAGATCGGCGGGCAGGACCTGCTGCTGCTCGTCTCGCTCGGCGTTGGTCAGATCGGGCTCGGGTTTGTGCTGCTAACGATCGGCGCACGCCTCATCGCCGCCGCCGAGGTGGCGCTGATCACGCTGCTCGAGGTGGTGCTCGGGCCGCTGTGGGTCTGGATCTTCCTCGGCGAGGGCGCGGGTGCGGCGACGCTCGCCGGCGGGGCAGTCGTGCTCGTCGGAGTCGCGATTCAGGTGCGCGCCGGCAGTCGCGTCGCCGAGCCGGTTCCGGCTCCGCCGTGATGCCTAGACTGGCTCCGTGGGCAAGGCGTCCGACTGGCTCCGTGAGGAACGGCGCAAGGTGCTCGGCGACTGGGTTGCCGTCTGCCTGCGGTGCGGTGCCGCCCGGCGCTGGTTCGAGGAGTTCGAGGCCGACATGCCCGACGAGTGCCCGCAGTGCGGCGGCGAGCTGCTCCGCCGGTGCAAGGCGTGCGGCGCCGCGTTCTCGTCGATCGCGGCGGTGGAGTGTGAGGAGTGCGGCGAGGCTCTCCGCCCGGACGAGCTCTTCGGCTCGAGGATCCGCCGCGCCAAGCGAAGCTAGACGCCCTTCGGGCGAAGTACCCGGACACCGCTGAGAGGCCGGCGAAGCCGCCCGTCTTCCGCCACGACGTCGCGACGGCCTGTACACCGAGAGACGCGAGAGGCTCTTGAATCTCAGTCGACCGGCGCCTGCGCGCGCAGGCGAGACCGCGTCTCTCGCCGGGAGCGCAAGTGCGGTCGCGTCACGCGAAGCGAAGGAGGGGGACCACAGGGGAACCATGGGTTCCCCTGTGTTAAAAGAGGTCGTTCTCGCCGAGGAACGTCGGCGCGACAGGCCCGCTGAGGATCTGGGAGAAGCGGATCACCGTGACGACGTCACCCGGGCCGATGTCGCGGTTGTAGAGCTGGCCCAGGAAGTGCGCCATCTCGTCGGTGCGGCGGATCTCGGGATTGTCGTGCTCGATCTCGCGCGGAGACAGCTCGCCGAGGGTCTTCACCTCGACCTTG
>JBGQKY010000065.1:0-13190 GCA_041499745.1 Gaiellaceae bacterium | reverse complement strand
GCTCCTCCGTCGGGGGCGCGCCGAAGTACTGGCCGATGCCGTAGACGGCACGGCCGAACTCGTCGGCGTCGCCACTGGGCCGGACTTCAAGCACAGCGCCGACCCTAGAACACCTCGGGACAGTACGGCGGCAGCGGGGTGCGGAACATCGCCGCCGCCCGCGCGACCGCACCGCTCGTGCGCTCCTCGATCCGTCCCGCCGCGGCGAGCGCGTGCACGTCGACGCCGCCCAGATAGGCCGAGGCGAGATCGGCGACGGTGAGCAGGAGATCGGGATCGGCGTCTGCCTTGATGCCGTCGGTGCGGTAGCGGCCGTCGTTCCACGGGCAGAACGCGTCACGGACCTCGAGAACGAGCGAGTCATCGGCTCCCCACGCGCGCGCGCTCAACGCGGCGGCGACGTTGACGAGGCGGAGCCAGAGCCCGTCACTCAGCTTCACGCGAAGCCGGCGCGGATCGGCGACGCCGAGGTACAGCGTGAGCGCGGGATCGACGAAGCTGTACTCGACGCGCTCACGGAGGTCGATGCCGAAGAGGTAGCGCCAGATCTCGCGGGTCGCGGCGAGCGATGTCCCGATCGCCTCGACGACGAAGACCGCGCCGTTCGGCACGCCCTCGTCCCATTTGTCGCGAAGACGGTAGGTCGCATATCCCTCCGGAACGCCGTCGAGCTCGAACACCACGAAGTATCGCGGGCTCGTTCCGGGCCGTCCGGGCCCTGCATACAACCGTTCCTCGTACCAGTAGACCGGTGAGCGCGAGAGCATGCCCGGGCGTGTAGTGCGCACCCGCTCGTAGACGGGTGGAAAGAGTTCCGCAGCTTCGTCGCGCGTGACGAGGCGCGTCGAGCCGACGGGTCCCGGGTCTTCGCGAAACGCGAACCGCGCCTTCAACGCGTTCATCTCGTGCACCGGAGCCGCGATGCCGTAGCCGAAGCGGCCGTAGATGAGCGACTCCGACGCCCACAGGATGGCGAGCGGCTCGCCGCGGTCGCGGAGATCGTCGAGCTGGTGGCGCATGAGCCCGCTCGCTACGCCTTGCCGCCTGTGCGTCGGGAGGACAGCCACCCAGGTCACGCCGCCGGTCGGAAGCTCGCCGCCGGGAATCGTCATCGAGAACGCGTGCGCAGCCGCCACTCCGACGAACCTCCCGCCCTCCACTGCGACGTGGACGCGGTCGACGGGCATCGTCTTCTTCACGCGCTCGAAGTCGCGCTCCTCAGCCTCCTCGCCGAACGCCGCACTGATCGTCCGGTAGGCCTCGACGAGCTCGTCCTCGTCAGTCGTCTTGCGGAACTCGACGGCCACGACCGCCGAGACTAGTCGAGCGAATCAGCGAACGCGGACAGTAAGGAGGAGCGTGCTGTCCGGCCCGAGCGTCTGCAGGTTCATCTCCTCGGACGACTGCACGTTGACCGCCTTCAGCTTGTAGACCCCGCGCTTCCGGAAGGTGATCGTGTGCGACGTCCCCGTCTGCCATCGGGCCGGCTTGAGCACTTTCGGGCCCGCGAGCTGGACGACATCGTACGCCATCGGGCAATTGACGCGGATCTCGAGCTTCGTGCCCGGCTTGACCACGAGAGAGCGCGTGGCGCCGAGCGGCTTCGAGTCCTGCGTGCCCCATACGTGGCAACCGTGCACGACGTGGAGGATCGCGAGGCGCACCGTGGGGGATGCCGCCGCGGTCGGGACGAGCGCGAGGCCGGACCCGAGCACGAGCATCAGGAGAAGCTTCTTCACAGTCCAATTGTCGGCGCCAGGCCGGCCGTCGGCATCGGCAAAAGGTACGGATCCGGCCTGCGGACTAGTCTCACTTCGTGCCTGAGCGCTGGACCCGCGCCGTGCTGCGCCGTCGCGTCCCGGTGCTCGTGTGCTGGCTCCTGGTGCTCGTCGTCGGCATCGTCGCCGCGATCCGGCTGCCGGCGCTCCTCTCGGACGTCTTCACCGTTCCCGGCACCGAGTCCGACCGCGCGCGCCAGATCCTCGAGCGCGACTTCGGCGAGCGTCCCGACGGCGTCTTCACTGTCGTCTTTCGTGCGCAAAGGAGCTCCCGGGCGGACCTTCAGCGGAAGCTCGACCACGTCTCACGGCTCGTTCCGACCGGCCACGCATCGCAGCTGCGAACCGGAGCGGGAGTGCTCTACGGCGAGGTCGACACGACGCTCGACCTCCAGCACGCGAAGCGCTACACCTCAGCGCTGCGGCGCGCACTCGCGGGAACGCCGCAGGCCTACGTCACCGGCCAGCCGGCGATCCAGCACGACCTCGAACCCGTCCTCTCGCAGGATCTGATCCGCGGAGAGACGATCGCATTGCCGATCGCGCTCGCGGTGCTCTTCGCGGTCTTCGGACTCTCGCTCGCGGTGCTGGTGCCGTTCGTCTTCGCGGCGTGCACGATCACCGCCACGCTCGCTGCGGTCTACGCGCTCGCGCAGACATTCACGATGGTCAGCTACGTCTCGAACCTCGTCGAGCTCGTCGGGCTCGGACTTGCGGTCGACTACTCGCTCCTGGTTGTGTACCGGTTCCGCGAGGAGCTCGAGCGAACCGACGACGTCGACGACGCCATCGTGCGGACGATGGAGACGGCAGGCCGGGCGGTCGTCTTCTCCGGCGCAACCGTTGCGATCGGGCTCGGCCTGCTCCTCTTCGTGCCTGTGCCGTTCGTCCGCTCGCTCGGTGCCGGCGGCTTCCTCGTCCCGCTCGCCTCGCTCGCCGCAGCCGCGACGCTGCAACCCACGCTCCTCTCGCTGCTCGGCCGCCGGGGCTCCCAGCGGGCTCCCGTCGCGCGGAAGCTTCGCGAGCGGTTCGGAGTCCGGCTACCGGTTCTCCCAGGGACGATCGATGTCGACCGGGGGTTCTGGGCGCGGCTTGCGCGCGCCATCATGCGACGGCCCATCCCGTTCCTGCTCGGCGGAACGGCGCTGCTCGTCGCGGCCGCGATCCCCGCCGCGTGGCTCCGCGTGACGCCGGGCTCCATCGCGGCGCTGCCGACCGGCTCCGACTCGGTGCGCGGCATCTCGCTGCTCCGCGACCGGGTCGGCGCCGGCGCCCTCACGCCGATCGAGGTCGTGCTCGACACGGGGCAGGGCGGCGGCGTGCGGACGCCCGAGTTCAAGCGGGCGGTCGAGCGGCTGATGGACGGGAGCTTCCACGACCCAGAGGCGTACGTGACCGCGAGCGGCCCGCGGCCGCCCTACGTCGATTCGTCGAGCGTCTACCGCCGCGTCTACGTCGTCAGCCGGCACGAGTATGGAGATCCCGCAACCAGGGCGCTCGTTCAGCGCCTGCGCGAAACGCTCGTCCCGCGCGCACGCTTCCCGACCGGCGTGCGCGTCTACGTCGGCGGCGCGCCGGCGCAGGGTGTCGACTTCCTCGAGCGCTCGTACGCGTGGTTCCCGTGGCTCGTGCTCGCGGCCCTCGCCCTCACGTACCTCGTGCTGCTGCGGGCGTTCCGCTCGGTCCTGCTGCCGCTGAAGGCCGTTCTGCTCAACCTGCTCTCGGTCGCCGCCGTCTACGGGCTTCTCGTCGTCGTCTTCCGCTGGGGCGCCGGCGCCCACCTGCTCGGGCTCCACCATGTGCCGCAGATCGAGGGCTGGATCCCGATCTTCCTGTTCGCGATGCTGTTCGGCCTCTCTATGGATTACGAGGTGTTCCTCGTCTCGCGCATGCGCGAATCGTGGGATCACGTGCCGGACAACGCGCGCGCGGTCGCGCACGGGCTCGAGCGCACCGGCCGCATCGTCACTGCAGCGGCCTTGATCATGGTGGCCGCGTTCTCGGGCTTCGTGGCCGGCCGCGTAGCCGGGCTGCAGGAATTCGGGGCCGGACTCGCGCTCGCAATCCTCATCGACGCGACGCTCGTGCGCGCGATCCTCGTGCCCTCGCTGATGGCCATCTTCGGCCGCTGGAACTGGTGGCTGCCGAGGGGAGGGGGCCGGGACCCCCTCCCCTCCTCCACGCGATCTACTTGACGATTGTGATCGCCAGGCGGATCGCCGGCAGCTCGTACCCGAGCGCTAGCCCGGGTACATCACGCGCGTACGTCAGAACAGGAACCATCCCGTACGGCGTGTTCGCGTAAGAAGGCTGCTGCGTGTAGAGCAGCGGGTACATGTCGATCAGGTGCGTCCCCGGGCCGCCGGTCGCGACCAGGTTCATCACCGTGTCGCCCTGGCTGTTGAAGCCGCATCCGTAGCCGACATAGCTGTTGTCGTAGTCAACGGCGATCGTGTTGTCGAGCTGCGTCCAGCCGAGGCCCTTGAGGTGCACCGTGAACTTCTGGCCCTCGTGGAGCACGAGCGAGGAGACACCCTTGCCGACGATGCTTCGCTTCACGTAGTACGGCACCTGCGCCTTGAGCTGGCCGTTCTGCAGCATCTGCACGACGTGCCAGCCGCCGAGCCCGTCGGGAACGGTGATGTCGCTCTTGAGCGACCCGTCCGCCGCCGTCGTGGGCGTTCCGAGCGGCACGGAGACGAATGTCCAGCACGTGCCGGTGCAGTTGACGCGGTTGCCGACGACCGTCGACCACTCGAGATCCACCGGCGTGTTCGGCGCCAGGCCCTGTGCGGCAAGACCGACGCGGGTGTTCACCGTGCCGGACGTCGACGCCAGCTGCGCCGTCGCACTCTCCGGCGACGAAGCACTTGCGAGTTGCAGCGTCGTCTTAGCGTCGAGCGTCGGAGCCATCTTGGCGGGCCAGTCGATCCGCGCCTTCGGCCGCCCGGCGTCCTTGGTGACGGTGAACGACATCACCTTGCCGAGCCCCCACGGGATCGGCGACTGCTCGATGTTCAGGTACTTGAAGCTGATCGCGTCCGCGACCTCGACCGTGTGCTTGCCGACAGGCCCGCTTGCGCGGATGTGCATCACGGCGGTCCCACGCGTCCAGTTCGCCATCATCGCGCCGACGTACTTGTTGTCGTAGAGAAGCGATCCGCCGCCCTCGTAGAGCGAGGCGCCGAGGCCGCTGTACGTGACCGTCAGCATCGTTCCGATCGGCCCCTGCTTCGGGCTGATCGACGCCGAGCGGGCGACCAGGAAGCCGCCCTTCGCAACCTGCTTGCCGTCGACGACGGCATAGAGCTCGTGGATACCGCCGAAGTCCTTCGGCGCCACGAGCGACGCGGTGAACGCGCCGTTTGCGTCGGTTGTCGCCGTGCCGAGCACGACGGCGATCTTGCTGGCACTGCGGCCGTAGTAGTCGACGCTGTCGGGTCGCGCCTCAACCAGCCACGTGACGTTGGAAGTTCCCCAGGTGAGCGTGACGCTCTTGCCGGCGGGGAGCCCCGTGGCGCTGATCGTGAACTTCGTGCCTGCGACGGCCACATCGGGCTTCGTCGCGATTACCGTCATGTTCGACGCCGGAGTGGCAGCCGGAGCAATGATGCCCGGGAGCGCGGCGACGCCGGGGACGGCGGGAATGACGAGGGGTGTCGGCGTGCCAGAGGCGAGCGCTGGCAGGAGCATCGTGGCTCCTGCCAGCGCTGCAACTGTGACAGCCATCTTCATGTGGAGGTTCATGGCTGTGCTCTCTCTCTATGTGCTACGGGATGATGTTGATGTCGTAGTCGTAGGTCCCCACGATGCCGCTCTCGAGGGTGTAGACGACATGGACCGTCGTCGACCCAAGCGGGAACGTTGCGGGGATGTTCCACGCGTTCGTCCAGAAGAAGACCTTCGCCCCGGTGGCGCCGTGTGCGCCCCAGTTGAGGACGGTGTCCGGCTGGCCGGCGATCGAGAAGTGCGCCTCCTTGACGTTGTCCGTCGAGAGGACGTCGCCGGTCTTCAACTCCATGCCCCAGGCGCGGAGCACGAACTGCTCGCCACGCTTGAAGACGTTGGTCTGCGTGCAGCCGACGAGCCGCGGCGCCGCACCGGCCGGGCGGGTGCCGTTGACGCTGTCGACGTAGACGCCGAGGACGGGCTTACCGGCGGCGGTGACCGCCTGAGCGGTGGGTGCAGGGCCGAGCGCCGGCATGGCGTTCGAGGCGATGTTCAGCTGCGACGTTGCAACGGGCATCTGCACGAACTCGCCGGTCCGCTTCGCCTTCAGCTTGATCAGAATGCGGAACGAGACCTGTCCGGCAGCCGTCGACGGCACCGTCCATGTTCCCGTCCACGGCATGTTCTTCATCGACACCGCCGGGTCGAAGTGCAGCTTGACGTTCGGCTGGCTCGGGATCGTCACGTAGAAGTACTTGACGTCCTTGGCCTCGACGAGCTTGTTCGTCTTCCGGTCGATTGCGAACGCACGGAAGGTGACCTGCTCGCCCGGCTTGAACCAGCTGCTGAGCGCGCCGTCGGTCGTCGTGACGTGCGCGGCGATGAACACCGGCCCTGCCTTTGCCGACGGAAATGGCAGCAGCGGATCGGCTGCCATGGCCGATGCAGTGACCGTCGCCGCGACGGCGAGCGCAGCGGCGAGGATTGTGATAGCTCTCATCGTTCTTCCTCCCGTTACTTCTTGAGGGTGCCGAACAACTTGATCGAGAACGTCCCGGCGTCACGGTCGTAGACGCCCGTGATGGTCAGGATTCCCTTCGCCCTGAGGAGCTTGCCGGTGGCCTTCACCACGGTGAGCTTCGTCTTGACGCTGAAGACGTGCCCGCCCTCGTCGCCGCAACTGCTGGCGCCGGGGAGGAGCTTGTAGGTGATCTTCGTTCCCACGATGCCGGTGATCGTCCCGGTGCCACCGAACGGGATGCACGGCTGCTGGCTGCTGTCGCCAGTGCCGGCGCCCGTAATTTTCCCCTTGCCCAGCATCGTGGCTGAGCCGGTGCCGGCAGCGGAGATGGTGACCACGTCGCCTTCGACCTTCGTCGAGGCGGTTCCTGCGTACTTACCCGAGATCAGGACGGGCTTTGGCGTAGCTGCGAGCGCAGAGCTCGCGGTGACGGCCGCCGCCACAAAAATGGCGACGCCCACGAATGTCCCACTAAGTCGTTTCACGGATGGCTCCTTTAAGAGTTCTGACCCTCAGACTCTCGCCGAAAGGAGCCCCACTCCCATCCGGGCGGGCGCGGACTTTCGCTACGGAGAACTACTCAGATCTGCTCGAGCGGCGCGTAGTCCAGCACCAGGCGGCGCTCGGTGCCGTCGGCAGAAAAGCGCACGGTGACGACGCCGCCCGGCTCGATCCGGGTGACGACACCCTCGCCGAGCGTCGCGTGGCGCACGCTGTCGCCGGTCGAGAGCGAGGGAACGTCGTCCCGCGGGGCGACCTGGCTCTGGCGCGGAGCACCGTAGGTCGACCAGGACGCCGGCTGGAGCCGGTCGCGCTCGACGTGCTGCTCCGGCAGCTCGTCGAGAAAGCGCGAAGGCAGGTTGTACGAGCGGCCCCCGTAGAGCATTCGCGACGAGGCGTGCAGCAGCGTCAGGCGCTCCATCGCCCGCGTCATGCCGACGTAGCAAAGCCGTCGCTCCTCTTCGACGCCGTGCTCCTCGATCGAGCGCGAGTGCGGGAAGAGTTTCTCCTCCATCCCGATCAGATACACGGCGCGGAACTCGAGCCCCTTCGCGTTGTGCAGCGTCATCAGCGTCACGAGCGATTCCTCGCCGCGGATCGCGTCCTGGTCGGAGTAGAGCGACACCTCCTGGAGAAACGAGGAGAGGGTCGACTCCGCCGCCGACTCGACCCATTCCCGCGCCAGGGAGACGAGCTCCTGGAGGTTCTCGATGCGGCCCTGCGCCTCGATCGTCCGCTCCACCTCGAGCGACTCGATATAGCCGCTCTGCTCGAGCACGCGCTCGATCAACTCCGGGACCGCGAGTTCCTGCGCGGCGGACATGAGCGACTGGATCACCGTGCGGAAGCTCGCGACCGCCTTAGCGGGCGCGGTGCCGACGCCCGCCGCCTCCGTGCGGGCCATCGCCTCCCACAGCGACATCTCGGCGTCGTCGGCAAACGACATGAGCTTTGCGAGCGTCGAGTCACCGATACCGCGCCTGGGACGGTTCGCGATCCGCAGCAGCGACACCGCGTCGTAGGGATTGTCGATCACCTGGAGGTACGCGACGAGATCCTTGATCTCCGCACGCTCGTAGAAGCGGGGGCCGCCGATCACCTGGTAGGCGACGCCCTGGCGCACGAGCACGTCCTCGAGCACGCGGCTCTGCGCGTTCGTCCGGTAGAAGACGGCGATCTCGCGGCCGTTGAAGCCCTCCTCGACGAGCCGGGCGATCTCCGCGGCGACGTAACGCGCCTCGGCGTGCTCGTCCTCCACCTCGACGACGCGGACTGGGTCACCGTCGCCGAGCTCCGACCAGAGCGTCTTCGGCTTGCGCTCGCGGTTGTGCGAGATGATGCCGTTTGCGGCCTCGAGGATCGAGTTCGTCGAGCGGTAGTTCTGCTCCAGCGCGATCGTCTTCGCTCCCGGAAAATCCTGTTCGAATTCGAGCACGTTGCGGATGTCGGCGCCTCTGAAGCCGTACACCGACTGATCGGGATCGCCCACTGCGAAGACGTTCGAGTGCTTCTCGGCGAGCAGCTGGAGGAAGCGGTACTGCGCGTGGTTCGTGTCCTGGTACTCGTCGACGAGGACGTACCGGAACGCCTTCTGCCACTTCTCCTGCGCCTCCGGGAAGCGTTCGAGCACCTCGACCGTGAGGTACAGCATGTCGTCGAAGTCGACGGCATTCGAGCTGTGCATCTTCTTCTGGTAGAGCTCGTATACGTCGGCGACCGTCTGGTCGTAGAAGCTCGCGACGCGGCTCTTGTACTCCTCCGGGCCGATCAGCTGGTTCTTCGCATTCGAGATCTGCGAATGGATGCCGCGCGGCGTGAAGCGCTTCGGGTCGCGTTCGAGCTCCTCGAGGCACTGCTTCGTCAAGCGCACCTGGTCGGCCGAGTCGTAGATCGTGAAGTTCGATCGGTAGCCGAGATGCTGCGCCTCGCGGCGAAGGATCCGGCCGCAGGCGGCGTGGAACGTCATCACCCACGCGGCGCGTGCGGGAGGGCCGACGAGGTCCTCGACGCGCTCCCGCATCTCCGCGGCGGCCTTGTTCGTGAACGTGATCGCGAGGATCTCGGGCGGCTTCGCGCCGACGGCGGCGAGCAGGTGCGCGATGCGGCGCGTGAGCACGCGCGTCTTCCCGGATCCCGCGCCGGCGATCACGAGCACCGGTCCCTCGGTCGTCAAGACCGCCTCCCGCTGGGCCGGATTCAGGTCTGCGAGGTAGGTCTCCGGCGTCGTCGCGGCCACTCACCGATCGTAGCGGGGCAGTCCGCCGCGGCTTTTCCACAGGCCGGGGCCAGGCCCGGTCATGGCTGTGTGCCAACTTCGTGACGCAGTCGTCCCTGCACACGAGACGTTTCGGACACCCGGCGTGACGAAGTCGTACGGCTCTCGTAACCGGGCCTGGCCCCAAAACGTGGCTCATCCAGCCTCGTCGGCAAATGGCCGAGACGGAGCGACCGCCCGCACACGTGCTCGCTCGTAGAATCGCGCGATGCGCGTCGCGCTGATGATCGAAGGCCAGGAAGGAGTCACCTGGGAGCACTGGTGCGCACTCGCCGGTGCCTGCGAGGAGCACGGAGTCGAGACGCTCTTCCGCTCCGACCACTACATCTCCCAGGCGAACGAGGCCGGCAACGTCGCCCACGACGCGTGGACGACACTCGCCGGCCTCGCGGCACGGACGACGACGCTTCGCCTCGGCACGCTCGTCTCGCCGGCGACGTTCCGCCTGCCGGGGCAGCTCGCGAACGCGGCGGCGACCGTCGACCACATCTCGGGCGGCCGCATCGAGCTCGGGCTCGGCGCCGGCTGGATGGAGCGCGAGCATCGTGCCTACGGGTTCCCGTTCCCCGAGACGAGGGTACGGCTCGAGCTCTTTGCCGAGCAGCTCGAGATCGTGCACCGCCTCTGGACGGACAAACGCGTCGACTTCCGCGGCCGCCACTACGCCCTCGAGGACGCACCCGCACAGCCGAAGCCCGTCCAGCGGCCGCACCCGCCGCTCATCGTCGGCGGCAGCGGCACCAGCGGTACGTCAGAGCCCGCAGCCTGCTTCGCCGACGAGTACAACACCCCGTTCGTGTCCCCGGACGACTTCGCGGCTGTGCGCGCGAAAGTCACCGCAGCGTGCGAGCGAGCCGGGCGCGATCCCGGGACGATGCGCTTCTCGACGATGACCGGCTGCGTGATCGGCGAGACGCGCGAGGAAGCGCTCGACCGCGCACGGCGGCTCTACGACCGCGTGCAGCGCGACACCGACTTCGACGCCTGGGTCGACGCGTACGCGCAGCGCGCCGTCATCGGCTCGGTCGACGAGGTCGCCGAGCGCCTGCGGAGCTACGAGCGCGCAGGGTGCGAACGCGTGATGCTCCAGCACCTACTCCATGCCGACCTCGAGCCGGTACGGCTGATCGGCGTTCTAGGGCAGCAGCTCGTCTAGATCGATCGAGCGCCAACTGCCGCGCAGCGTCATGATGCGCCGCTGCCTCGGCACGAGCGGTCGGAGCGCCTGCTTCGTCAGCGACGCCGCGATCCAGGCGACGAAGAACGTCGCCCACGGGGGCAGTCCGAGTCCGTCGAAGAGGAACGCGTAGCCGGCCGCCGTGCCGGGCCAGATCGCGCGGTAGAACGCCTGGCTCGAATTCCGCCGGACGAACGAGCGCAGCACTCGCCCGGCGCCCATCGCGATGAAGAAGGCGAGCAGGCCGTACCAGAACGAGTCCGTCCGGTTTCCGGTGAGCGCGGCCGCGACGATCGCCAGCACGAAGACGATCGGGCGCAGCGCCTGGGACAACGTCCACCGCATACGTCAACTTTACGTAGAACATGGACGAGAGCGGGACGACGAGGCTCGAGACCTTCAGCGACGGCGTCTTCGCGATCGCGGCGACCCTGCTCGTCCTCGAGATCGGGATCGACTCCGCCGGCGCGCACAATCTCGGGCAGGCGCTGCTCGATCTCTGGCCGTCGTATCTCGCCTACGTGACGAGCTTCCTCACGATCGGGATCATCTGGATGAACCACCACTTCTGCGTGGAGACGATCGCGCGCAGCGACCGCACGCTGATGTTCCTCAATCTCCTGCTGCTGCTCACCGTCTCTTTTCTCCCCTTCCCGACGCGACTCGTCGCCGAGTACCTCCAGAAGCCGGGCGAGCAGACGGCGGTCTACGCGTACGCCGCGACGTTCATCGTGATGTCCGTCATCTACAACGCGTGGTGGCGGTATGCCAGTACGAACCGGAGGCTGATCGGCGAGAACGTTCCGGAATCGCGCGTCCGCGCGATCACTCGCGCATTCAACCCCGGCGTCCCGATCTACGTCCTCACGCTGCTCGTCGCCGCGTTCAGCCCGCTCGCGAGCGTGTTTCTCACGTTCGCGGTCGCGGCCTTCTACCTGCCGTCAGGCGCGCTGTTCGAGCGCTGACTCGAGCCACGCGGAGGCGGCGGCGAGCTCGGCGGGATCGCTCGACTTCACGACCACCTCGACGGTGGGGCCGTCCGGCCTGAACGTCGGATACGAGCCGACAAGCACGCCGGGCCACCGCTCGCCGGCCTCGACGAGCGCCGATGCGATCGCGCTCTCGCGCGTCCGGTACGTCCGCCGCCACGCGCCGATCGGGCTGCCTCGACGGAGGTCCTCGGCGATCGAGTCGAACATCGCCTCCATCTCCGACGGCAGCCCCGGGAGGACGTAGACGTTCTCGATCGCGAACCCGGGCGCGCCGCCGAGCGGGTTCACGAGCGGTCGCGCGCCGCGCGGGAGCTGCGCCCAGCGCGCCGCGTACTCCGGGTCGTGGGTGAAGCGCGCGCGCAGGTCGGCGGCGAGCTCTGGGATCTCCTCCTGCGGCACGTCGAACGTGTGCGCGATCGCCTCGCGTGTGAGATCGTCCGGCGTCCCGCCGAGGCCGCCGGTGACGATCAGGAAGTCGACGCGCGGCGCCTCGCGGCGGATGAACTCGGCGACCGTCTCGATCTCGTCGGGCACGGCCGCGAGCAGACGCGTTTCCACGCCGAGCGCCGCCAGCCGCTTCGCGAGCCAGGAGCCGTTCGTGTTCGGCACGTCGCCGGAGACGAGCTCGTTCCCGATCGTGAGGATCGACGCCGTCGCCATCAGAGCTCGATGGTACGCGTGGCGCCGAAGCGCTCGAGGAACACCCGGTCGTGCGTCACGAGCAGCACGGTGCCCTCGTAGCCGGCGAGGGCGCGCTCGAGCTCCTCGATCGCCTCGACGTCGAGATGGTTCGTCGGCTCGTCGAGCACGAGACAGTTGACGCCGCGCGCCGAGAGCAGCGCGAGGGCCGCCCGCGTGCGCTCGCCCGGCGAGAGCGAGGAGGCGCCCCGGAGGACGTCGTCGGCGCCGAGATCGAACTTCGCAAGCAGTGTCCGAGCATCTTCGGGGAACAACCCGCTCTCGCGGACGAAGTCCGCGAGCAGCGACTCGTCCCCGGCGAATGTCCCACGCCGTTGCTCGAGCTCGCCGAGCACAACCCCCGGCCCGGCCCACCGCAACCCATGCGCGAGCGGAAGCCGGCCGAGCAGCGCGTCGAGGAGGGTCGTCTTGCCGCTTCCGTTCGGCCCGACGAGGGCGAGCCGCTCGCCCCACGCGATCTCGAGGTTCAGCGGCCCGAGACGAAGAGCCCCGCGCTCGACGACCGCCTCCTCCAACCGCACGACGACGTCACCGCTGCGCGCGGACGGTGCGAGCCCGAGCCGCAGCTCCCACGGCTCATACGGCTTGTCGACGCGGTCGAGGTTGCCGCGCTTCTTCGCGTACGCCTTCTTCACGTCCTTGCCCTTCTTCTTCTTGCGGCCTTGCCCGTAGCCGCGCTCCTCCCACTGCTGCATGCGGCGCGCCAGCTGCTCGATGCGCTCCTTCTCGACGACGTAGCCCTCCCATCGCTCGTAGTGCCGGACGCGGCGCCGCTCGCGCTCGGCCTCGTACTCGCTCCAGCCGCCGGCGTACTCGGTCGCGCCGTGCGTCCACTCGTCGAGCTCCACGACCTTCGCGACCGTGCGGTCGAGGAACGCGCGGTCGTGGGAGACGATCACGGCGGCACCCTCGTAGGAGCGCAGGAACTCCTCGAGCCGCGCGAGGCCGGCGAAGTCGAGGTCGTTCGTCGGCTCGTCGAGCAGCAGCACGTCGAAGCGGCTCGTGAGGATCGACGCGAGCGCCACTCGCGCCGCCTCGCCGCCGGACAACGCCGTCAGGGGCCGCTCGAGCTCCACTT
>JBGQKY010000064.1:0-13311 GCA_041499745.1 Gaiellaceae bacterium | reverse complement strand
GGCAACGTCATCGCCGCAGCCAACCTCGCCGTCCACGCCAGCCGCTGGAGCAACGACGCCATCCGCGACACCCTCCTCCCCCGCCTCCTCCACACCACCGCCGCCATCGACCGCGACACCAAGTCCGCCGCGCTCGATGGTTGATGCCACGGCGGGCTCAGCGGCGGCCGATCGGGTGCATCGTCGCGCGGTGGAAGTCGACCGTGCCGGCCGCCTCGAGGCGGAGCTCGCAGATGCGCCAGCCGGCGTCGGTGCGGGCGAAGCGGTGCCGATACCGGCCCCAGAGCTCGCCGTCGGGTGAGCCGTCGACGTAGCGGTGCCAGGCGTAGAGGTACGTCACCGAGCGGGCGGAAGAAGCGCCGTCGAACGTGATCTGGATGTTGGAGACGTGATGGCTCGTGGCGGCGAAGGTCCGCTCGAGCCCGACCGCGATCGTCGTGGCGATCGCCGCGGAGCCGACGATCGTGGCCGACTCGGGCCCGTAGTCCACGGTGGCGTCGGCCGTGAAGAGCGCCGCCACCGCGTCCGGCTCGTTGTTGTCGAAGTGGAAGCAGTACGCGTGGATCAGGTCGGTGATCGCTTGGCGGTCGGCGAGCTCTCGTGCGCCCTCGAGGTCCACGGACTACGCGTCGTTGCTCCGGTCGGCGGTCTCAGCCGCATGGCCGTGCCGGCGAAGCAGGTCGGCGATCGCGTCTTCGGCAAACCGCAGGCCGTCGTGAACGCCGAGCCGGTACGGCCCCGTGCCCTTCGCGTCGTTGAAGTCGATCTCCTCGGTGACGCGTGCGAGCAGCGCCTGGAGTCCGGCCGCAAGGTCGCCGCCGGGCTCGACGACCCTCCGGCCCTGCGACGCTGCAAGCGAGTTCCCGGGCGGCTCGATCACGCGGGGCTCTCACGGTATGCGTGCGCGAGCTCCTCGAGCGCGGCCTCGTCGAAACCGACGATGTGGCGGTCTCGCCAGAAGAGCTGCGGCACGACCAGCTTCGCCGTGCGTGCGGCGAGCTCGTCGCGTGCCGCCTCGCTGCCCCGGATGTTGCGATCGTCGAACGGGATCTCGTGGTCGGAGAGAAACTCCCTCACGCGGCAGCACTCCTGTCAGGTCGGCGTACGTGCCTCCGTGTTGAGCGAGTAGAGAACGACCTCTGAGCCCACGAGCTTCCCTTTCCTTCGACTCGCAGACGCTACCTGGTCGTCACGAACGTTGCAGAATGGCGGCCGAGCCCGATGACGTTCGCAGTTGATGCAGTCGATGCGCATGCCGAGGGCCAGCACGGCCGTGTCGTCGTCGGCGGCGTGGGCAGGCTCGCGGCGCCGGGCGCGACGATGTTCGAGAAGATGAAGTACCTCGAGGAGCACGCCGACTGGTTCCGGCTGCTGATGCTGCACGAGCCGCGCGGCTATCCGCGCTCGTGCGTCAACGTGCTCCTACCTCCGACCGACCCTCGTGCGGACGCCGGGTTCGTGATCATGGAGCAGTCGGCGCTGTACGCGACGATGTCGGGCACGAACCTCATGGTCGTGACGACCGTGCTGCTCGAGACCGGCATGCTGAAGCGCTCCGAGCCGGCGACGACGCTGCTGCTCGAGGTGCCGGCGGGCCTGATCGAGGTGCGGGCGCGGTGCGAGGGCGGCCGCGTGACGCTGGTCGAGTTCGAGAACGTGCCGTCGTTCGCGACCGCCGTCGACGTGCCGGTCGAGGTGGCCGGCTTCGGCACGGTGCCGGTGAGCGTCGCCTGGGGCGGCATGGCGTGCGCGGTCGCCGACGCGGACGCGCTGGGCGTCGAACTCGTGCCCGACCAGGCGCGCGCCGTGGGCGAGGCGATGGTCGCGGTCTGCGCGGCCGCACGCGAGCAGATCGGCTTTCGGCACCCGCAGAACGACGAGCTGGCCGAGATCGAAGCAGCGGTTGTGCTGGGGCGACCGCGCGATGCGGGAAACCACGCCCGGCAGACGGCCGGGATCCCGACGGGCCAGATGGACACCTCGCCGAGCGGCACCGGCACGTCGGCGGGAATGGCCGTTCTGCACGCGCGCGGCACGCTGGCGGTCGGCGAGGCGTTCCGCACCGAGGGCCTCCTGGGCGGCGTCTTTTCGTGCAGCATCGTCCGCGAGACGCTGGTGGGAGACCTGCAGGCAATCGTGCCGCGGATCGGCGGCCGCGCCTGGATCACCGGGTATGCGAGGTACGTGCTCCAGGACGACGACCCGTTTCCGGAGGGTTTCGTGCTCGGCGACATCTGGCCGGCCGCCAATGCCGGGTCGACCGCGGAGCGCCTCGCGGCAGCGCGGAGGCGTGTCAGGCCGGGATCGTAAGGCTGTCGATGTCGCTCGGATAGTTGGTGAGAACGTCGATCCCGTCGGGGGTCACGGCGACGGTGTCGGAGTGACGGAAACCACCGATGTCGGAGGCGTAGAGGCCCGGCTCGATGGTGAACACCATCCCGGGCTCGACAGTCGTATGGTCACCGAGGTCGAGGAACGGCGCCTCATGGTTACGCAGACCGATCGCATGTCCGGTGTGCTGGCGCCAGTAGGGCAGCAGGTCGTTCTCTTCGAAATAGCGCATCACGGCACCGTCGACGCCGGCGCAGGTGACGCCCGGGCGGAGCGCGTCGAAGGCGACCTGCTGCGCGGCGACGGTGTGATCGAAGAGGCGGCGCATCTCGTCCGTCGGAGGCCCGATGATCATGGCCCGTTCGAGCTCCGCGTTGTAGTGCCAGATCGGCGCGCTCGTCTCGGTGACGAGCACGTCGCCCGCCTGGAACTCGACGTTGTGAGCGACGGCGTGCGCCCATGAGCTACGCACGCCGATCTGACCGCGGTACCCGGCCGACACGCCGTCGGCCGAGGCTTGCTGCCCGCCATGACCCTCGCCGAACACCTGCAGCATCGCGAGCGTCGCCTCGTGCCCTGCCCGGAGGCTCGCCTCGGCCTCGGTCACGCCGGGTCTCGTAAACTCCTGCAGCAGGCGGTGAGCGTGCTCGCACCAGCGCGCGCTCTCCCGGATGAGGGCGATCTCGTTCTCGCTCTTCCGCACCATCATGCGCTCGATCACAGCCGCGAGCGGCTTGACCGAGCTCGTCGCCACCTCGCTGAGCGCCGGACCCTGGTAGCCGAGGATGCCCGGGTAGCCGTCCTGATCGGCACCAATCGAGCCACTGATGCCGAGACCGTCGAGCACCCGCCCGAGAATGCGCATCGGATGCTCGATCCCCGGGTATTCCGGGTAGGACTCGACCCGCTCGAAGGCCGTCTCCGCGCGCACCCGCTCGACCTCGAACGCGGGCACGAACACCACCATCTCTCCGGCGACGCTCTGAGCGAAGACGACCGGACGCTCCGTCGAGAGAAAGCCGAAGCTCGTGAAGTATTGGATGTAGTGCGCGTCGAAGAGGACGTAGCCCGTCAACCCCGCGCGGCGCACATGCTCGAGCAACCGCTCACGCCGGGACTGCAACTCGACCGCCGGGATGCCCGTGCGCGCTTGCGTGCTCTGCTCCACGTCTCCTCCTTGCCGACGGACGTCAGAACTTCCCGAACTGCTCGTAGGCGTCCAGCGGCTTCATCCCGCCTCGTACTGCGTCGCGAATGAGGTTCTCGGTTCCCACGAGCGCCTCCGCCTCCTCGAGCACCGCCTCGATCAGGTCGCGCGGGATCACCGCGACGCCGTCGGCATCACCGACGACGTAGTCGCCTGTCGCGACGGCGACGCCCTCGATCTCGATCTCGTGCGCCCACTCGAGCACCTCCCAGCGGGAGACTGCGTCCTGCGGTGTGCGGTAGCGCGCGAACACCGGCAGACCCGTCGCACGGACCAGGTCGACGTCTCGGCAGCCGCCGTTGATCACGACGCCGGCGACGCCGTGGGCCTGCAGCGAGGCGGCGGAGAGCTCGCCGAAGTGAGCGCACGTCGCGTCGCCCGGCTCGTAGACGGCGACGTGGCCGGCGGGCACCGAGCCGAGCATCTCGAGGATGCGGCGAATCGACGCCTCGGCGTCGATCGAGTGATTCGTCCGCCCCTCGACGGCGAACGCAGGGCCCGCGACGCGCGCGCCCGGCTCAAGCGGGACGACCTCGGGTGGCAGGGTCTGGTGGCGACGGCCGAGACCGTCGAGCACGTCGGTCAGGGCGGCGGTGTACACGGCGCCGAAGCGTGCGCGAAGCTCGTCGGGACTCGAGGTCATTGGACTCCTCCGTCGTTGGTTCAGTACACCCGGCTACGTCGCAAAGCGGGCGCCGGTCCCGCAGTCGACCGCGAGCGTGGCGCCGGTGATCGCCGACGCCTGGTCGCTGAGCAGGAACACGACGACGTTGCCGATCTCGCGAGGGTCGGCCATCCGCCCGAGCGGGATGTTCGCGAGCACACTCGCGAGCGCCGCCGCCGGATCGTCCTGGAGGTCGAGCCACTCCCGCACGAGGCGGGTCTCGGTGTATCCCGGAGCCACCGCGTTGACGCGCACGCCGGCCGGCGCGTAGTCGAGCGCGAGCGAGCGGGTGAGGCCTTCGAGACCGGCCTTCGCGGCTGCGTAGGGAAAGAAGCCCCGAAGCGTCAGCCGCGCCTGGATCGAGCTGATGTTGACGACGGCACCGCGGCGCTCGATCAATCCCGGCAGCGCGACCTTCGCGAGCATCCAGGCAGCCTTGAGATCGACCGCGAACACGGAGTCCCAGTCGTCCTCGGTCATCGCCACGGCATCGAAGTACGCGTTGACCCCCGCGTTGTTGACGAGTCCGTCAAGGCCGCCGAGGGCCCGCTCCGCCTCGGCCACGGCGCGCTCGACCTCTTCGAGTGACCGCACATCGCACGGGAAGAAGTGCGCGGAACCCCGGTCGGTGAGACCAGCGGCGGTGTCGGCGCCGGCGGGGTCGATGTCGAGCAGAGCAACGGCACCTCCCTCCTCGACGATTGCCTCGGCGATTGCCGCGCCGATCCCGCGGGCCGCGCCCGTGACCAGGACCGACTTGCCGTCGAGAGCAGGAGTCTGTCTCACAATGAGGCTCGTCGATCCCGGTGCGATGGGCGAGTGCGAGGCAAGGACGCAGGGAGCCCCGATAGTTGTGCTATCGGGGCGACTGAGGACGCGGCCTCGTGCCGCCCAGCGCGGCGGGGCGGCTCAGCTCTCATTGTGAGACAGGCTCCAGTCATGAGTACGCGAGTGCCCGTTCGAGGTTGAGCCAGAACGGCGGGAAGTACCCAGGGGTAGGCGTGAGCGGGAGGACCTCGTCTCGCACGTCGATGCCGAGACGGTCCCGCATGAAGGTACGGCGCGCCGTGATTCGAGACCACAGCTCGGGGTGTCGCGACTCGATTGCGGCCCGGAGCTCAGCGTCTCCGATTGCGACGGTGTCCTCGCAGTTCGCAGTCCAGCCGGGGCGGATCCCCGTCGGGATGATGTCGCTCTGAAAGACCATGCCGCTCGCGATCGGGTCGCTCGAGCCGGCGCGGATCGGCGAGTCGAGCCACTCCTCGTAGTGGATCAGGTGACCGGGGTTGAGGGACGAGGCGAACGACTCTCCCTCGAGCAGCCCCGTGATCTCCCGGAAGATGTCGCCACCGGGCACGCCGAGCTCCAGGGTCTCGTACCAGGTCGCCATCGCGCGCCAGTACGGCACCGCGAGGCCATCGAGATAGCCCTCGCTCTGCGATCCCAGATCGGCCTCGGATGCGGCGACAAGACCACCGCGGGCGCAGTTTCCGCCCCAGAGGCCGATTCCGATGATCGCAGCGTCGCCCAGCTCGAACCGCCGCGAAGACGGGCTCCGCAGCCCGACCGCGACGTCGGGGCCCGAGGCGAGGACCGGGTGATAGCTGAGCGGCTCGCCGCCCCACGGAACTCCCCGGAAGGTCTCTCGTTCGCTCACACCCGGCCGCGCAGCACGCAGGACTTCCATCACGTACGCCGAGCAGCGCGATGCGCCCCACTCGAACACGGCAATCTGGTCTGCGGAGCAGAACGTGCGAAGACCGGAGCGCGGGCTCGTCAGCGCCGAGGTGACATCAACCACGAGCTTCGGGCGGCCGGCAATCTCGCGCAAGGTGTCGACGACGAATGCCGGCGCAAAGATCGGAGCGAACGTCCCGCTCGACTCCTCGGGCAAGAGCGCCTTCCAGCCGACGACGCCGATCCGGTCGCCCGTGCCGAGACCCGCGTCGCGCAGAGCCTGCTCCACCGTCGGACCGCCGCTTCGATCGATCCCCATCAGGCTCAGCGTCGGGCAGAGAACGACGTCGACCTCGATCGGGACGATCGGCACGTAGCCGATGTCCTCCTTGCCGACGAGCAGCGTCCGCCGACCCCGCCCGAGCACGAGCAATACCTCCTCGAAGCGCGGGTCGAGGTTGCAGAGGAAGACGAGGCTCGCCGCGTGCTCGCGGTCGCCGTAGACGACGACCTGATCGACGTCGACCGTGGCGAGTAGGGCTGCGATCCGCTCCTCGAACTCACCGGCTGCCACGGCCGGCAACGTCTCCGGGACCTCGAGCGGGGGCATCCCCACATCGGTCAGCTGGATCAGTCGCGTCACGGCGCCTCCTTCGATCGCGGGCGGATCTTGACACCCAGCCACCCGCGGCATACGGTCGGCCGTCAGGTCACATGATGACCATACAACCTTGGCAACGATGACCAGTGCCCGCCCAGGTCGCACTGCTCGCCCGCTGCGGAAGCCGCGCATCGGCGCGGTCCAGTCCCTCAAGCTGAGCGACCAGGTGACCCGGATCCTCGCCGGCAGGATCGTCAACGGCGACATCGGCGTCGACGACCTGGCGCCGACCGAGCAGGACATCTGCGCCGAGTTCGGCGTCTCGAAGACGACGGCGCGCGAGGTGATCGGCGCGCTCGCCTCGCGCGGGCTCGTCACGGTGCGGCACGGGCGCCGGATGGAGATCCGCCCCGTCGCCGAGTGGAATCACCTGGATCCTCTGCTCCTCGAGGCGAACGACGACCCCGAGAGCGTGCGACAGACGCTCGGCGACCTGCACGACCTGCGGATGTTGCTCGAGCCCGAGATGGCCGCCCGCGCCGCGCTGATGGCGACCGAGGAGCAGCTGGTTCGCATGCGGCAGGCCGTCGAGCGGATGGAAGCGCTCGAAGACGACCCCGACGCCTACCTCGAGATCGACGTGGACTTCCACAGCGAGATCGCGGCGGCCACGGCAAACGTCGTGCTCGCGTTCGTGCTCGACTCGGTACGGGAGCTCCTGCGCGTGAGCCGGCGGGTCACCAACCTGATCAACGGGATGCCGGAGACGACAAGGGCCCACCGGCGTATCTACGAAGCGCTCCTGGCCCGCGAGCCGGAGACGGCCCGCCAAGCGATGCGTGCGCATCTACTCACGGTGACGGAGGTGTGGGCTCCGGGCGGCTCCGATGCGGCGATCGAAGCTGTCATGCACCACGACGACCGAAAGGAGCTTCGCCGGATCGGTTGAGGCGGGAGAGACGACCGGGCCGTCGCGCTCCCGGAGCGAGGCGGGCATCTATCCAGGGAGGTGGCAGGTCAATGAGCTCTGATGCAGCAGCGCCCCCGATCGCGGGGGCAACGGGCGCGCAGGTCGCCGAGACGGAACTCAAGGCGGGAGCGATCGGCTTCTGGGGCAATATGGTCCAGGCGGTCACGCACATCGCGCCGGGCCTGAACGTCCTGCTCGGCCTCACCTTCATCGTCAGCTTCGCGGCTGTGACGGCGCCGATCGCCTACCTGCTCGGCGGCATCATCTGCCTCGGCGTCGCGATCGTCCTGACACAGCTCGCCAAGCAGTTCACGGGTGCCGGCGGCTACTTCCTCTACGTCAGCCGCACGATCGGGCCACGCTTCGGCTGGCTGACGACGTGGCTCTACTTCCTCTACGACCCCGTCGCGATCGGCACCGTCTGCGCTTTCACGGGTTCGCTCGTGCACGACACGCTGAAGGCCCAGTACGGCTGGAACCTCCCGTGGTGGGTCGTCTTCGCTGTCCTCGTCCTCGCTGTCGAGGGGTTCACGCTGTTCGGGATCGCAATCTCGGTGAAGGCCATGCTCGCGCTCGCGACAGTCGAGGTTGGGGTCTTCGTCGCGCTGATGATCTCGGGCCTCGTGTCGCCGGGTCCCGGCGGCTTCAACGTCAGCTCTTTCAACCCGGGCAACATCCCCAGTGGCAACGGCTTGTACCTCGGCATCGTCTTCACGATCCTCGCCCTTTCGGGCTTCGAGTCGGTGGCGCCGCTGGGTGAGGAGACGGAGAACCCGAAGCGGAACCTGCCGCTCGCGATCGTCGGCTCGACGATCCTCGTCGCGCTCTTCTACATGCTCGTCAACTGGGGCGTCCTCGTCGGCCACGGAACGGCCGACGTCAAGAACTTCACCAGCGCCGACCAGATCTTCGACCTCGGCCGCCGCCTCTGGGGCGGAGCCTGGATCATCATCCTCATCGCCGCGGTCAACTCTGCGCTCGCCGTCTGCATCGCGATCCAGAACGCGACCTCGCGAGTCCTCTTCGATATGGGCCGGGTGCGGGCGCTTCCCGCCCTCCTGGGACAGGTGCACCCCCGCTGGAAGACGCCCTGGAACGCGATCTGGTTCATGGCCGCGGTCACCCTCGCGATCGGGCTCGGGCTCGCCTCGTGGCTCGGGCCGGTGAAGACGTTCGGGATGATCGGGATCATGCAGACGCTCGGCCTGATCATCGTCTACTGCATGGGCAACATCGGCGCGATCCTGTTCTACGGTCGCGAGAAACGTGACGAGTTCAACCTGTGGCTGCACCTCGTTGTCCCCGTGTTGACGACGGCCGCTCTGGTCTGGGTCTTCTGGAAGAACGTGGAGACGCTGCACCCGTTCAGCCCGAAGAACGCGTTCGATTACAGCCCGCTGATCGTGATCATCTGGACCGTCGTCGGCCTCGCGATCGTGGTCTATGCGAGCCGCACCGGGAAGGAGGATTGGCTCCGCAGGGCGGGCGAGTCCGCGCAGTTGCGCGCCGAGACGGCGGCCGAGGCCGCACATCGGCCGGCTCTGTAGCCGAAGGCTCGAGGCGCCGCCGGGAACGCGAACACGTTCCCGGCGGCGACGGCCATGACGACCGCGATACAACCCAGGGACCTCGCCGGACTCGGAATCGCCGTCACCGGGGCGGCCGGCGACCTCGGCGCCGCGATGTCGCTCGAGCTTGCGGGCCGGGGCGCCCACGTGACGATGCTCGACCAAGTTCCGGAAGCCGAGGCGTCCGAACGGGTCGCGGCGGTCAGCGCCGCCGGCTCGTGCTCGTACCGGCAGGTGGACGTCACCGACCGCGGCGCGGTCGACGCGGCGCTTGCCGCCGTCGAGCCGCTCGACGTCGCGATCGGCAATGCCGGAATCGTCGACGCGGCGCCGTTCCTCGAGGTCTCGCAGGCGCAGTGGCAGGCGCATCTCGACGTCAACGTGACCGGGTGCTTCAACGTCGGCCAGTCGGCGGCACGCCTGATGGTCGAGCGGGGAACGCGCGGCCAGATCATCTTCACGGGCTCATGGGTGGGCGAGATCCCCTGGCCCGAGATCTCGGCGTACTCCGTCTCGAAGGCCGGTGTCCGGATGCTCGCCCGCTCGATGGCGCGGGAGCTCGCCGGCCGTGGGATCCGGGTGAACGTCGTCGCCCCCGGGATCGTGATGGCCGGCATGGCGCGGCGCCAGTACGAGACCGACCCGGACTACGCGCGGCGGGCATCGGTGGTGATCCCGCTCGGCGAGTTCGGAACGGCCGAGCAGATCGCCAAGGCGACCGCGTTCCTCTGCTCCCCCGACGCCGACTACATGACGGGCTCCGTCCTGCTCGTCGACGGCGGCGCCTCCCTCTTCCAGTTCGCCGAGTGACCCGCGCAGTGGAGATTCTCGACGGGATCCACCGCATCGACGCCGAGGTCGGAGGCCGGCCGCTCTATCTCTTTCTCTTCCTCGGCGAGCGGAACCTGCTCCTCGATGCGGGCTGCGCGACGACCGTTGCAGAGACACTCCTTCCTTATCTCGAGGCGGTCGGCCTCGGCCCACGGGACCTCGACCTGCTCGTGATCACCCACTCTGACCTCGACCACCAGGGCGGCGCCCATGCACTCGCGAGCGCGAACCCCGACCTCACGGTCGCCTGCGGCGCGCTCGACCGGGAGCTCGTCTCCGACCCCGATGCGATCGTGGCGCGACGCTACGGCGCGTATCGCCTCGATCACGGCATCGCTTACGACGACGAGGCGACCGCGTGGATCCAAGAGATGTGCGGCTTGCGGCAGCCGGTCGACTCTGTCTTCGCCGGGGGCGAGACGATCGAGCTCGGCGCCGGCACAACACTTCACGTGCTCCACGTCCCGGGCCATTCGCCGGGTCACATCGCCCTCCAGGACACACGAACCGGAGCGCTGTTCAGCGGCGACTGCGTCCAGGGATCCGTCTACCTCGGGCTCGACGGGACGCGGAAGCTCTGCCCGACCTACACGGACGTCGACCCGTATCTGGAGACGATCGACCTGATCGACGCGCTCGCGCCGAGCGAGCTGCACGGCTGCCACTGGCCCGCCTCACGGGGCGCGGAGGTAGCTGCGTTCCTGGACGAGAGCCGCGCGTACGTCGAGCACGTCGACGGGCTCGTTCGCGCCTGCCTCGCCGAGGCCCCGGATGGGTTGACGCTCCGCGAGCTGATCGAGCGCGTCAACGATCGGCTCGACGAGCCGTGGGAGCAGGGTGTTGCGCAGGAGCTCGTCTACAGCGTCCACGGCCACGCCGAGCGGCAGGCCGTACACGCGGGTCGGAACGCGGACGGCCATGTCGTCTACCGCACGAGGGAGGTCACGTGAAGATCACCCGCATCGACACGCTCCGCCTCGACGAGTTCCCGAGCCTCGTCCACGTCCTCGTGCACACCGACGAGGGTCTCGTCGGGCTCGGGGAGACGTTCTTCTTCGCCGACGCGGTCGAGGCGCACATGCACACGGTCGCGGGCTACCTGCTCGGCCAGGACCCGGGCCGCATCGAAGCGCATGCGCGCGCGCTCCGCGGCTACGTCGGCACGGCAGCAAGCGGCGCCGAGATGCGGGCCGCGTCGGCGATCGACATCGCGCTGTGGGACCTCTGCGGCCAGGCGGCCGGGCAGCCGCTCCACCGTGTCCTCGGCGGCGCGAGCCGCGACTCGATCCGCACGTACAACACGTGTGCCGGGTACCGGTACATCCGCGACGAGAGCGGCCAGGCCGTCATGAACTGGGGCCTGCCCGGCGCGGGGGCCGAGGGCCCGTACGAGGATCTCGACGCGTTCCTCGGGAGAGCGGACGAGCTGGCCCGCGACCTCCTCGCCCAGGGCATCACCGGGATGAAGATCTGGCCGTTCGACCCGTACGCCGAAGCGAGCCTCGGGCACGACATCCGTGCCGCCGACCTCGATCGTGCGCTCGAGCCGTTCAGGAAGATCCGGGCGGCGGTCGGCCCGGCGGTCGACGTCATGGTGGAGCTCCACGCGCTCTGGGATGTTCCGGCCGCGTGCCGGATCGCGAGTGCTCTCGACGAGTTCGAGCCGGCCTGGATCGAGGATCCGGTGCGGGTCTCGAGCCCCGACGCACTCGCCGAGGTTCAGCGCGCCACGAGGTCGCCGCTCGCCGTCGGCGAGACGCTCACCGGGCTCGCGGCGTTCCGGGACCTGATCACACGCGGCGGCGCCCAGATCGTCGTCTTCGACGTCGGCTGGGTCGGTGGCGTTACGGAGGCGCGCAAGGTCGCCGCGCTCGCAGAGGCCTTCGAGCGGCCGGTCGCCCCGCACGACTGCACGGGTCCTGTCGTCTATACGGCGGCGACTCACCTCTCGATGCACTTGCCGAACGCGATGATTCAGGAGAGCGTCCGCGCCTTCTGGAGCGGCTGGTACGGCGAGCTCGTGACGGCGCTGCCCGTGATCGAGAACGGGATGGTCGCCGCACCCGACGGGCCCGGCCTCGGGACGGCGCTCCGCCCGGAGATCTTCGAGCGCGCGGATGCACACGTCCGCTCGAGCGCACTTCGCTGATTCGCGACGTAAAGGAGGAAGCAGATGCAGACGGTGCGGGTGATGCAAGAAGGCTGGGGCGTCTTCGAGAACCTGCCGGCGACGGCGGCGCGCTTCACCGAAGAGACAGGGATCGGGGTCGAGGTGACGCTGACCGTGATCCCGGAGATGTGGGAGCTGATGGAG
This sequence comes from Gaiellaceae bacterium, assembly GCA_041499745.1. Classification (GTDB taxonomy): domain Bacteria; phylum Actinomycetota; class Thermoleophilia; order Gaiellales; family Gaiellaceae; genus Palsa-739. Next base: position 1,148 of record JBGQKY010000064.1, on the reverse strand, counting down.
CGCAGCTTCTCCGGCGAGGATCCGCCCTTCGACCTCGTCGGCGTCGACGACCTGCTGCTGATCCAGGCGGCACGGGCCGGTCACGTCGAACCGCTCGACGACCTGATCGCCGGCGACAACTACCCGCTCGACGACTTCACGAGCCAGGCGCTCGCCGCCGTGAGCGACGGGGGACACGTCTGGGGCCTGCCCTACTGCGACGTATCCAACGTCCTCATCTACCGCGCCGATCTCTTCGACAAGTACGGCATCGGCGTGCCGGAGACCCTCGACGACCTCACCAAGGCGGCCGTCGAGGTGCAGGAGGCGGTGCGCGCCGATGGAACCGACGACTTCTACGGAATCACGATTCGCGGCGCGCCGAACTGCGGCCTCAACTTCTGGATGGTCGGCTCGACCTGGGGGCCCTCCTTCGGCGCGCGGTGGTACGACGATGCAGGAAGGCCGACGCTCGACACGCCGGAGCTCCGCGCCGCCGTCGAGCACTACGTCGACCTGGTCCGGCGTGCCGGTCCGCCAGAATCGCCGACCATGGACTTCATGGACTGCATGGCCTGCTACGCCGCCGGCCGCGCGGCGATGACAATCGAGCCGGCGAACGAAGCGTCGATCCTCTACGACGAGGGCGGCCCGGTCGCCGACGGCACGAAGACGGCGCTCATCCCGGCCGGCCCCCGCGGTACCCGCCACGCCGGTCTCTACTGCCCGCCGTACGCGATCCCGTCCCTGTCACAGTCGAAGGAGGCGGCCTGGGAGCTCGCCAAGTTCCTGTGTGCGCCCGAGCAGGTGCTGGAGGATGCGCAGAGCAGCGGCTTCGTCGAGGTCTCGCGGAACTCCGTACTCGAGGACCCTGCCTTCATCAGCCGGTTCCGCCCGGAGCTCGTCGAGACGACAGTCGCAACGCGGGCGTTCGCGCGGGGAGAGCGGCCGGTGACGCGGTTCGGAATGGAAGTCGGCAACATCATCGGGGACGAGATCGTGCGCGTCCTCACCGGCGAGCTGACGGCGCAGGAGGCGATGCGCGTTGCAGAGCAGCGTGTGGGGGCGCTCGGCGCGCCGAACTAGTGATGTGGCCGGTAACGTTGCCCGGTTCCTGGGTCGCGAGCACCAAGCGATGGAAGGACGCAGGGAGCGCCGATAGTTCAACT
>JBGQKY010000063.1:0-13657 GCA_041499745.1 Gaiellaceae bacterium | reverse complement strand
GAAGGCCGGCGGGCTCGGTGAGCTCGACGGCGTTGGCGGAGTTGCTTCGGCTGGGATCGAACCCGGTGTCGAAGCGAGTGTCAAGCTCGCTGAAGTACGACTCGATGCAGAACCGGGCTTCGGTGCTGCGGGGGTCCTCGATGTCGACGTCGACCATGCCAGCGGTGAGCAGCCGCTCGACGAGCTCCATCGCTTCCACAAGCCGGTCGCGCTGGGCGTCGCTCAGCGGAGCCAACAGCGCCCGTGCAAGTTCGTCGCTGCGCCGATCCAGCACTTCCCGTTCGGCCCGACCGGCATCGGTGATGCGCACCGATCGAATCCTCTTGTCGCGGGGGCTCGGTTCCAACACGACGAGTCCCTCGTTCGCGAGTGAGTGCACCAGACGGCTGAGATAGCCGGAGTCCAGGTCCAGCCGGATGCGCAGGGAGCGGAGGTCCGTGCCATCGTCGCCGATCTCCCACAGCACCCGTGATGCCCCGATTGGTCGCCCACGGGCAAGGTACTCGTCGTGCAGCACGCCGATCCGCTGCGTCACCGTGCGGTTGAACGACCGCACCCGTTCTGTGGCCGCGCCTCTCATATTCTCTGACTCTAGTCAGAGAAGATCTCGAGTGTCCAGGAGAGGTGGGAGAGAACCGGTCGCGCAGGCAGATGAGAGTGAGCCGGGGCGGGCGCGCGAATCAGCCCTTAGCCGCAGACGCCCCTTGGAGGGCTTTCGGCCCCAGCTCGCTCCGGTGCAATATCGGCAGGTTCGCGCCAGTTGATTAGGGTCTGGCGATGGCCGTCACGACAGTTCGCTTCGGCCCCGCGCCGGCGAGGAAGCTCCACGCGCTCGCGGGGTTCGGAGCTCAGCTCAACACGAATCTCTTCACGCGGGCCGGCGAGCCTCGGGACCTGGCTCCGGGTCAGCTTGCCGCGCTTCAGGCCGCTATCGACAACCTGAAGCTGGGCCACAGCCGCATCTTCATCCGGAGGGGTATGCGTCCGGACACGCCGCAGGGGAAGTTGGCGCCGGAATTCGTGGCCCTGATGAAGACGATCAAGGTCGCCCACGGTGCAGGGCCTGCCGTGAACGTCAACCTGACGTGGTGGGGCCAGGGGCCGTACGCGAATGAGCGGAAGCTGGCCGAGCTCGACTGGCCGAACCGGAACATCCGGACGTGGCCTCAGAAGAATCGGCGCAAATGGCCGCCGCAGCTCGTGGACCCTGCACGCTCCGACGCGCTGACAGCGCCCAGGGTGATGATGCAGCGCTTCGCCCAGATCGTCGAGGAGGCGCGGGGCAACGGGTTCAGCTGCGTAACGCATGCGACGATCCAGAACGAGGTCAACGGCGCCGGAACCGACATCGCGAAGCAGAACGACCCGGGGCTCTCGATGCGGTTGTACGAGCTGCTCTATCGACATCTCGACACGGCGTTGAAGGCGATTGCCGACCCGGTCGACCCGACCCGGAGGCTTCGTGAGTCGATTCAGATCGTGGGCGGAGATCTCCTGGAGCGCGAAGACTCGCCGGAGGACAACCAGGACGCCTGGCTCACGTACATGCATGCGAACATGGAGGTGCCGCGCGACGGCTTCGGCCGCGTGCTCGACGGCTACTCGATCCATGTCTACTGGGAGCCGGGCGACGGTCCGGAAGGGTTTCCACAGAAGCTCGAGACGCGGCTCGCGAATCTTCAGCAGACGATGCGCGACCTGCGCAGCGATCTCCCGGTCTATGTGACCGAGTACGGCGTCCGCAAGCTGCAAGCCAACCCGCGACCGGGAAAGCTCGACGGGGTGCCTATCGAGAAGTCCCCGGAGGTCGCGTTCCAGCACGCGTGGTTCAACGCGCTCGCGCCGCAGTACGGCTGCGTCGGTCTCGTCAAGTGGGCCCTCTACCGCACCGACCTCAGCGACGGCTGGGGTGGGTGGGGGATGATCGACGCGCCGCAGGCGAAGTTCGAGCGGTCTCCGGTCTACCGGGTCACGCGCCTTTTCAACCACCTGATCGGAACCGGCTGGACAGCAGGAGGGTTGGGACGCGACGACCGTGCGGGCGTGCTTTCGAGTCGGTTTGCGGCTCCGAACGGTTCGGCCGAGTCGGTCGTCGTGCTCAACAAGGGCGCTCAGCGCCAGGACGTGCGAGTCCAGGGCCTGAAGCCGAAGCAACGGTATTTCGGCGCAAACTGGAATCGAGACGGAAAGGGAACGATCCAGACTCTGAGTCCGGTCACGGCCGATGCCGGCGGGTTCGTGACTGTGAGCGTTCCTTCCCGCGGACTGGTCGCGCTCTCAACGCGCCAGCTCGCACTGTAGAGCGACCCTCTCCGCGTCCCGGCTTCAACCGTGCGGCGTGCCGAGGCTGCGGAGCGCCGCCAGGTCGGAGTCGCTGAGGCGCGCGAGCACGTCCGCGGCGGTGACATTCTCGAGAACCTGCTGCGGCCGCGTGGCGCCGAAGAGCACGCTTGCGACGTGGCGGTTCCCGAGTGAGAACGCGATCGCCAATGCGGCGGGGGTGGTGTCGAGGTCGTCGGCGAGCTTGCGCAGCGGCTCGACCGCTGCGAGCGCGTCCTGGAGCCGCGCGCTTTCGAGCTGATCGGCGATGCGCCCGGTCGCATTCGGGGCCAAGTACTTGCCCGTCAGTGCGCCGAACCAGAGAGGCATGGAGGCGACGACACATGCACCGCTGCGATCGAACGCTGCCGCGGCTTGCGCATCCTCGACCGGCGATCGGAGCACGAGGTTGTAGGGGACCTGTGCAGCACATGGTGGCGGAAGCTGTTCGCGGCGCGCAAACTCGGCGGCCTCGACGAGGAGATGCGGCGGCCAGTTCAAGACGCCCCAGGCGCGGAGCTTGCCCGCGGCGATCAGTCCGGAGATCGATCCGACCATCTCGGCGATCTCGAGATACTTCGGAGGCTCCGCGGCATAAACGAGGTCGAGGTAGTCGAGGGCCATCCTCCCCAACGAGCCCTCCAGTTCTTGCGCCGCCGTTTCGTCCGGCCAGAACTCCCACCACAGCTTGTTCGCGACGACGACCTCGTCGCGCCTCCAGCCGGCCGCACGAAAGAGCTCGCCGAAGACGACCTCGGAGTAGCCGCTCGCACGGGGTGCCGCCCCGGTCTCGTCGTTGTAGCGGGCGTCGTCGAGGAAATCGATTCCGTACTCGCGCGCAGCCGTCATTACGGCGATGCCGTCCTCGCGTGGAATGCGCTCGTACGTCCGCCACGAACCAAGCGACAGCGACGAGACGTCGATTCCGGACGCACCGAGAGCCCGCCGCGGCACCACATCGTCGATCCTACGCGTACAGCGCACGTGCTAGCCTGTCCGCTGGCGGTGCCGTAACGATCGGTGCCGCTGATGCGCTCGTCGGGTCTCAAAGGCATGTGGCCCGGCGATTTTCCTCCCACAGAGGTGCGGGTTGGAGCCGATTTCGGCTGACCGCCTCAACGGAGGAGCGCATGACCCAGGCACCAACAGAGCCGCTCGTCGAGCCCGGAGGGCTTGTGGCTACCGAGGGTCCGGTGCGCCTGCGGATCTTGCTGGCAAACGAGCGCCGCGACCGCCTGGACATGCTCGCGGAAGTCATCGATGGGATGGGTCATCAGGTGGTGGGCCGTGAGATCGACGTCGAGGCGGTCGGTGCCCTGACCGCGAGGATGCGACCCGACGTCGCGATCGTCGGGCTGGGCGACAGTTCCCAGCACGCGCTCGACCACGTCGCGGCGATCGTGCGCGAGGCGTTCTGCCCCGTGATCGCCATCCTTCCCACCCACGACCCCGAGTGGGTCGCCGAGGCGTCGAAGCGCGGCCTCTACGCGTACCTGCTCGACGAACGGCCGGCCGAGCTTCAGAGTGCCCTGGACATCACGCTGAACCGCTTTGCCGAGTACCAGGTATTGCAGGGAGCGTTCGACTCACGTACCGAGGAGAGTGTGCGTGCAGTGCGGCTCGCCGATGCGAGGAAGCGCCAGGCGCTGGAGCTGCACGAACAGGTCGTCCAGGGACTCGTCGTTGCTCACCTCGCACTCGAGCTCGGGCGCGAAGACGAAGCACGCGATGCGATCGTCTCCACACTCGAGCGGGCGCGCGCGATGGTGACGCGCGAGCTGACAGAGCTGCGGAGCGCAGGACACACTCTCGATCGATTGATCATCGATGCTGCTCCCGCTGTCGATGACTAACTCGACGCCATACAGGATCGGCGTTCTCATCTGCGACGACGCCGATTCGCTGCGCCTGCTCCTCCGAGTCGTCGTCGGGCTCGACCCGGGCCTCCATGTGGCCGGCGAGGCGCGAAACGGACAGGAGGCGATCCTCGAGGCGGCGCGGTTGCAGCCCGACGTCATCCTGCTGGACCTTTCGATGCCGGTTCTCACAGGACTCGACGCGCTGCCGGCGATCAAGGCTGCCGCACCGGGCGCGCACGTCATCGCGTTCACAGGGCTCTCAGCCTCCGTGGTCGAGGCGGCCGTCCGCCGAGCGGGCGCGGACAGCTTCCTCGAAAAAGGCGCGCTCCCCGACGTGATCGCCGAGGCGATCAAGCAAGCCTTCGCAGCCGGACGCAACGGAGACGGCAAGCGACCTTCTCTCGCCGGTGTCGAGCTTCAGAGCGGCTGACATCGCCGCTTGCTGGTGTTTCGGCTACCTCGAGTAGTGGAGTCTGAACGGCTCGAGCTGCTCGAGGGTGCATCCTCGGCGGAGTAGGTCGGCGTCGCGGAGGCGACGCCTTGCCACGTCGATGCGACCGCTCACGTCGGCCTCCCACCCCTCGTCGTGGATTTCCCGAACCACCTCGTTCGTGAGTCTGGTGGCGTCCGCGGCGGGCAACCCGTAGTTCCGAACGTAGGCGGCCACTCGGCTTCGAAGCTGTTCGTGGCTGGCGCTCGTCACCCTGATCGCGACTCCTTCTGACGGCCTCTTATGCTGTTGAGTCGAGCCTACGCGGGAGGCCGCCGGACGTCGTTGCCGTGGGCGACACTCAGTGTGTCAAGGGCGCGACACTCGTCGTCTCGCCCCGGGAGCCGGACAGGCCCCGTCTCCTGCTTGGAACCGGTTCGGGTTCCGTGTTGTATGAGGTGCGTGCGCGTCCCACTGCTTGCGCTGGTGCTCGCCCTCGTCGCGAGTCTCGGGGCCGCGTCCTCGTTCGCGCGCCCGGCTTCGGACATCGAGGTCCCCGGCGATGTTCCGACACTCCGGCTCGCGATCGAACGGGCGCAGCCGGGCGACACGATCGTCCTCGCCGCCGGCACGTATCCCGGCGGAAACGTCGTGCCGCCCGAAAAGCGTGACATCGCGATCGTCGGCGCCGACCGAAACGCGGTCGTTCTCGACGGCGCTGATCGGCGGCGTAACGGGATCGTCGTTCACGCCGACGGCGTCTCGATCCTCAACATGTCCGCCCACAACTTCCTCGAGAACGCGTTCTACTGGAGCGGGGCGGACCGCTTCCGAGCGTCGTACCTCACGGCTTGGAACGTGCGGGGGTACGGGATCTATGTCGAAGATGGACGACAGGGAACCGTCGACAACGACTACGTCTCGGGTGCGGCGGACGCCGCGTACTACGTCGGCGAGTGCAGACCCTGTGACGCCACGATCGAGAACGTCGTCGCGACGCGATCAGCCGTCGGCTACTCGGGGACCAATGCGAGCGGTGTCGTGATTCGGGATTCCACCTGGAGCGGAAACGGGGCTGGGATCGTGCCGAACACGTACGCGAATGAAGCCCTGCCACCACAGTCGGGCTCGACGATCGTCGGCAACACGATCACGGACAGCGGTCGCGTGCGCGTTCCGATTCGGACGGCGCTCGCCGGCTTCGTCGGGATCGGCATCGCCGTAGCCGGCGGCAACAAGAACTCGATTCGGGGAAATCGAGTCGTCCGAAGCGAGCGCTACGGCATCGCCGTCTTCTCGACGGCGCGATTCGTCACGTTCGACCCGAGCGCACGCGAGCCCGGACCGCGATGGCGCCCGCGAGGAAACAGCGTCGCTCAGAACATCGTCTCCGGCAGCGGACGCGCCGACATCGCGCTCGCGGCAGGGGCGGGTGGAAACAACTGCTTCACCGCGAACACGGTGGGCCGGACGCTTCCGCGACACCTTCAGACGGCGGGGTGCACCGTCGCCTTGCCCACCGGAGACCGCGGGGTCGCGTCCGTTGTCGAGGCGCGGGTTCGGCGGATGTTCACCGATACGCTCAGGCGCCGGCGACCGCCGCCGTACACCTCGCTGCCGGCACCGCCGGCCCAGCCGAACATGCCGGGCCGGCGGTGAGCGGGCTTTACGGGGTCGCTGCCGGCAGGCCGGCCCGAACGAGGACCCGCTTCAGGGCGATGGACGCGCGGTACCAGCCGCCGTGCGCTCGGTCGGTGCTCCAGAACCGCTGGCCGGGCTTCATGTAGGTCAGGGGAACCGGCTTGGCGTACGGGTAGAGGAGCTGGACGACGCGGCTCTGGATTCTGTTCGGCCCGGGAACGACGTACACGACCTTGTAGCGAGGGCCGAGCACACCCTTCGGCTGGGCCTTGAGCGTCGGATCGGGCATCTGCCCGAACATCTGCGAGAAGTAGCCGCCGAAGTCGACGAGTGCGCCGAGTGGCGTCCCGTTCCCCATCTCACCCTGGCCCTGAATCGCGAGCGAGCGGTCGAGACGCGGCCCGGAGATCGAGGCGCTCTCCGGGCCCTTGGCGGCGGCGAGACTCGGGAGCACGAGCGCACCGGCGAGCACGGCGGCTGCAACGAGGTTCCTGCGCATGAAGTGTCCTTTCGACGTGGTGCCGTCAATACACCGCTTCGGTCCTACAGGTTCCGCCCGACGGCCGCGTCCGTCCGTCAGGAGACCGCCGCGAGGCACAAGCGCAGGCCGTCGCGGATGTGCCGGTCGAGCAGGTCGGTGGCGCGGTCGAGGTCCCGTGCGCGCGCGGCGTCGAGGATCGGGCGGTGGTCGCCGCGGTCGCCCGGGTCGGCGATGAAGGCGAGAAAGGCGAGGCGGAGCTCGTTGGCGAGTGTCTCGAAGGTGCGGCTGAGGCGCTCGCGATCGTTCTCATTGTGCTACAAGACCCGATTCTGCGCACCGGTCTGACCGTCGTCTCCGAGCGGCTCCGCCTTGCTGAGACCTTCACAATCGCCGGCTCGTCGGTCGACGTCGAGCACGTCTGCGTCGTCACGCGCGAGCACGACGGCATCTCGGCTCACGGCGAGGGCGCACCCGTCGACTACTGGGGCGAGAGCGTCGACTCGATCGCTGCGGCGCTCGAGGCGGACGGCTCGGCGCTGCTCGGCCGGGATCTGTGGGCGCGCGAGGCGATCGCGGCACGCCTGCGCGCCTGGGACGGACCGCAGGGCGCGAAGATGGCACTCGACGGCGTCGTGCACGACTGGCTCGGCAAGCGGCTCGGTCAGCCGACGTGGCGCCTGCTCGGCGTCGAGGCGCTGACGCCGCCGACGAGCTTCACGATCGGCATCGACTCCGTCGCTGGGACGATCTCGCGCGTGCAGCACGCCGCCGGGTTCCACGTCCTGAAGGTGAAGCTCGGCGGCCCGGAGGATCTCGAGCGGCTCGAGGCCGTCCGCGCCGCCACCGACGTGCGGCTGCGGGTCGACTGCAACGAAAGCTGGACGCTCGAGACCGCGCGCGAGCTGCTGCCGCGCCTCGTCGAGCTCCGGGTCGAGTTCGTCGAGCAGCCGTTCCCGGCCGGCGACCGCGACAGCTACCTCGCGTACCGCTCGCTCGCGCCGCGGCTGCCGGTGCTGATCGACGAGGGCTGCAAGGACCTCGCGAGCGTCGCCGGCGTGGCCACGTACGCCGACGGGATCGTGGTCAAGCTCTCGAAATGCGGCGGCATCCACGAGGCGCTGCGGATGATCCATGCCGCTCGCGCGCTCGGTCTCCAGGTGATGCTCGGCTGCATGATCGAGTCCGAGCTCGGCATCGCCCAGGCGGCGCAGGTCGCGCCCCTCGTGGACCACGTCGACCTCGACGGCCACCTGCTGATCGCGGACGCGCCGTTCACGGGACTCGGGCTCGACGACGGGCGGCTCGTGCTCTCCCCGGAACCCGGCCTCGGCGTGAGGCGGCGCGCATGACCGAGCGGCTCGCTGTCCTGACCGCCGGCCTGCTCGCGGACGGCGCCGCGAAGACCGCGCACGGCGTGATTCGGTACGGCCGCCGGGAGGTCGTCGCGGTGGTCGACCACGCCCAAGCAGGACGCACGGCCGACGACGTCGTTCCGTACGTCGACCGGCCGGTGCCGGTCGTCGCGACCGTTCGCGAGGCGCGCGAGCTCGGTGCGGACGTGCTGCTCGTCGGCGTCGCGCCCGCCGGCGGCAAGCTCGACGCCTCCGGGCGGGCGCCGCTGCTCGAGGCGATCGCGCTCGGTCTGGACGTCGAGGCGGGGCTGCACAGCGTGCTCGCCGAGGATCCGGAGCTCGCCGCGGCGGCGGCGGCCCGCGGCGTCGAGCTGCGCGACCTGCGCGCCGCGCCGTCCGACCTCGACATCCCGGGCGATGCGGCACGCCGGCCAGGTGCCCGCGTCGTCCACTCCGTCGGCTCCGACTGCGCGATCGGGAAGATGAGCGTCACGCTCGAGCTCGACCGCGAGGCGCGGCGCCGCGGCCTCGAGTCCGTCTTCGTTCCGACCGGGCAGACCGGGATCGCGATCGCCGGCTGGGGCATCGCCGTCAACCACGTCCTTTCCGACTATCTGGCGGGGGCGGCCCGCCGGCTCGTCGACGAGGGAGCCGAGCGGGGCGACCTGCTCGGGATCGAAGGGCAGGGTTCCCTCTTGCATCCGGCGTACTCGGGCGTCACGCTCGGTCTCTTGCACGGATCCCACCCCGATGTGCTGCTCCTCTGCCACCGCGCCGGCGCCGACCGGATCGAGGACTACCCGGAGACGGCGATCCCGCCGCTCCCCGAGGTGGTGCGGGCCTACGAGGACGCAGCCGCCTGGGTGCGGCCGGCGCCGGTCGCCGCGCTCGCCCTCAACACTGCCGGGCTCGACGACGCCGAGGCGCTCACCGAAGCCGGGGACGCGACCGGACTTCCCGCCGACGACGTCGTCCGCTACGGGCCCGCGGGCGTGCTCGATGCGATCGGTCGACGCGATTCCCGCTCAACCACGGAAGGAGACGACACATGTCTAGGTCCGCAAGATGGTGGTTCGGCATCGGCGTCGCGGCGCTCGCCGCTGCGGCGGTCACGGCGTCCGCCGGGGCTGCACCGGCACGGCACGGCGCTGCCACGCTCACGTTCTGCAGCGACATCACGTACCCGCCGGAGGAGTTCTACCAGGGTTCCAAGGCGGTCGGCTCGGACATCGACATCGGCACCGAGGTCGCGAAGCGTGTCGGTCGCACGGCGAAGTTCCAGAACACCGGCTTCGACGCGATCATCGCGTCCCTGCTCGCAAAGAAGTGCGACGCGATCATCTCCGGCATGAACGACACGACCGCGCGCCGCAAGCAGGTGAGCTTCGTCGACTACCTGCTTGTCGGTCAGTCGCTGATGGTCAAGAAGGGCAACCCGCACCACATCACGTCACCGGCATCGCTCGCCGGGAAGACCGTCTCGGTCGAGGTCGGCACGACGAACAAGGACTTCCTCGACGCGCAGTCCAAGAAGCTGCAGGCGAAAGGCAAGCCCGCGATCAAGGTGCAGTCGTTCCCGCACGACACCGATGCCGCAGCGGCGCTGAAGACCGGCAGGGTCGACGCGTACTTCGGCGACTCGCCTGTCGTGGCGCACTACATCGCGCAGGACTCGTCGTTCGCATTCGGGGGCTCTCCGGTCGCACCGATCCCGGTCGGCATCGCCGTTCGCAAGTCCGACTCGGCGCTGAAGGCCGGCATCCAGAAGGCGATCAAGGGCATGTACGCCGACGGCACGATGACGCGCATCCTCAAGAAGTGGAAGATGACGAGCTTCGAGCTGAAGGGATAGGCGGTCGCGTTGATCTCGACGGTGCTCGCGGCATTCGACTGGCACATCTTCTGGCAGCGGATCTTCACCGGGGACGGGACCTTCTGGCTCGCGCTCTGGCGGACCGTGTACATCGCGGTTCTCGCGCAGATCCTCGGCGTGGGTCTCGGGCTCGTCGCCGCGCTGATGAGGATGTCCAGGCTCTGGGTGGCGCGGGCGCTGTCGAACATGTACACGCTCGTCTTCCGCGGCACGCCGGTGATCGTGCAGATCTTCTACGTGTACCTCGCGATCAACATCCTGCTCGGCGTCACGGTGATCCCGAACGAGCTGAACTTCGGGCTGTTCAAGATGCCGGGCGCGGCCTTCGCGGGCATCCTCGCGCTCGGCATCAACGAGGGCGCGTACATGCGCGAGATCATCCGTGCCGGCATCGACTCGATCGACCGCGGCCAGATGGAGGCGGCGAAGTCGCTCGGCATGCGTTACGGGCTCGCGATGCGGCGGATCGTGCTGCCGCAGGCGGCGCGGGTAATCGTGCCGCCGCTCGGCAACGAGTTCAACAACATGCTGAAGACGACGTCGCTGCTCGCGTTCATCGGCGTCACGGAGCTGTTCCAGGACGCCGAGATCCACTACTCGCAGACGTTCAAGCCCGTCGAGTACTTCACCGCCGTCGCGTTCTGGTACCTCGTGCTGACCACCCTCTGGAGCTTCGTCCAGGCGTGGATCGAGCGAAAGCTCGCGGCGAGCGAGCGCGGGGACGAGCTGAGCTTCCGCGAGCGGCTGGTCGCGGCTTGGTCGCCTGTCGGAGCGTGGGCGAGGCGATGAGCGACGCCGGCATCGTCATGCGGGCCGAGGACGTCCACAAGCGCTTCGGTCGGCTCGAGGTCCTGAAGGGCGTGAGCATGGATGTCCGCCGCGGCGAGACGATCTGCATCATCGGGCCGTCCGGCTCGGGGAAGACGACGTTCATCCGCTGCGTCAACCACCTCGAGAAGATCGACGGCGGCCGCATCGAGGTGAACGGCGAGCTGATCGGCTACCGCGAGCGAAAAGGCAAGCTCGTCGAGGACCTGGAGCGGTCGATCGCACGGCAGCGCACGCAGATCGGGATGGTCTTCCAGCGGTTCAACCTCTTCCCGCACAAGACCGCCCTCGAGAACGTGATCGAGGCTCCGATGCACGTGCTCGGCGTGCCGCGCGAGCAGGCGGTCGCGGAGGCGGAGCCGCTGCTCGCCCGCGTCGGTCTCGGGGACAAGAAGGACACCTACCCCGGCAAGCTCTCCGGCGGTCAGCAGCAGCGCGTCGCGATCGCCCGCTCGCTCGCGATGAAGCCGGCGTTGATCCTCTTCGACGAGCCGACGAGCGCGCTCGACCCAGAGGTGACCGGCGAGGTGCTCGCGGTGATGGAGGAGCTGGCGCACGAGGGCATGACGATGATCGTCGTCACCCACGAGATGGGGTTCGCGCGGGAGGCGGCGGACCGGGTCGTAATGATGGACGCCGGCGTGATCATCGAGGAGGGCACGCCCGAGCACTTCTTCGTCGAGCCGACGCAGGAGCGCACGAAGCAGTTTCTCTCGAAGATCCTCTAGGGGAGGCGGTCGGGCTCGGCAAGTTCGTCGCGAACGGGATCGTGGGCGGCGGCGCGAGCCGCCTCGAGCCGTTCAGGCTGTCGCGCTACGAGCACGGCGTGACCGACGTCGGCTCGAACTCGCCATACCTCTGGAACCAGGGACACTGAGCAACGCGAGCGCCGCCAGCGTCGTCGCCGCGAGTCCGATCGCGACGATGCCGTTCCAGCGCCACGCCTGCCAGGCAAGCCCGGGTAGGTATGCGCCGAGCGCGGCGGACGCGTAGTAGATGCTGAAGTAGACGGCGCTCGCGGCGCCCCGATCGACATCGGCCGACCTCGTTACGCCGAGCTGAAGCGCGGTTGCTCCGCTGAACATCGCGACGGTCAAAAGGGCGAGTCCGAGGGCGAGCGTCGGCAACCACGCGGGGATCGAGAGCAGGACGCCGGTCGCCGCGCAGCCGACGGCGGCGAGTGCCGCGCTGCGCCAGCCGATGCGGTCGACGAGCTTGCCGGCCCACGGCCCGATCACGCCCAGCAGCCAGAGCAGGAAGATGAGGGCGCCGGTGCCCGTGCCGAAGCCGAACGGCGGGCGCTCGAGCCGGAACGTCACATACGAGAAGACGCCGACGAAGTTGAAGAAGATCGCCCCGCCGGCGGCCGAGATCCGCAGCAGCTGCCGGTTCCGAAGCTGCGCGCCGAGGCCGCCGCCGCGCAGCCCGCTGCGGGCGGGCGCGCCGACATCCGGGAGCCAGCGGCGCATCACGAGGCACGCCGCAGCCGGCAGCAGCGCGACGCCGCCGACCGCCCACCGCCAGCCCGCGACCGACGCGACGAGCGCGACGCCCACGCGCCCGATCAGACCGCCCGCGACGAGCGATGAGACGTAGACGCCCATCGCGCGCCCGCCGAGCCAGGGCCCGAAGGCCTCCATCACGTAGGGCACCCCGACGACGAGCAGGCCGGGCATGCACAGCCCCTGAACGGCACGGCACGCGAGGAGCACGTCGAACGTCGGCGCGAGTCCGGCGGCGACCGTCGGCGGCACGAGCGCCGCACTTGCGAGCAGGAGCGACTTCCGGCGGCCGATCCGGTCCGAGAGCGGCCCCCACACCCAGACGCCGGCGGCGACCGCTACGACGACGGCCGAGACGGTCAGTCCGGCTCGAGCCGGACCGACGTCGAAGCTGCGGCCGAGCTCCGGCAGGATCGCCTGGGTCGAGTAGAGGGTCGCGAACATGCCCGCGCTGCCGAGCAGGAACCCGGCCATCCCGGCGGCCCGCGAGTCGCGCACGCCGCGAGTATCTCAGCGAGAACGGGCAACGGTATTGCCGCTCACGATATTGACCCTGACACCGCGACTGAAGGGTCTAACGGCCCGGCATCCGCGGACAGCTCGAGCTGAACTTCCTCTTCGACGGTGCGATCGGCACCGCCGACAACCTGTCGACATACCGCCAGATCGGTGAGGCGCTCGACGCGCTCGAGCAGGACTAGGTCGTGCGCAGGGCCATGCGGGGCCGCCTCTACGATGTCTACATGCACTACAAGCGGGACGAGTAGCACCGACTGGCACCCGCCCGTGCTCGAGGGCTGGGAGCCTCCCGTGCACTGACCGCGAGGAGATGATGATGGCCGAGAAGATGTGGGGTGGTGAGCCGTTCTGGGGGCTCGGCTACGACGGTCGATCCTTTCGAGGCGGGCACCGGCTTCACCGTCACCAATGACAAGGAGGAAGACTTCGTCGGCCGGGAAGTGCTCGCGGAGCGGCGCGCGCATCCTCAGCGCAAGCTCGTCGGGCTCGAGCTCGCGGGCAACGAGCCGGCGGCGCACGGCGAATGCGTGCACGTCGGCCGCCAGCGGGTCGGCGTCGTCACCAGCGGGACGCAGTCCCCGGTGTTGAAGAAGAACATCGCGCTCGCCCGGCTGAACGTCCGCTACGCGGACCCGGGCACGGAGGTCGAGGTCGGCAAGCTCGACGGCTTCCAGAAGCGGATTCCCGCGGCCGTCGTCCCGTTCCCGTCTTACGACCCGAAGAAGGAGCGGCCGCGCTCGTGAGCGTCGCAGCGACGCTCGATTCGTTCACTCCGGCTGAGGTGGGGGCGTTCGATCGCGACGGCTTCGTGATCGTCGAGGAGGGGCTCGTTCCACCGGGCGATCTCGAGGTG
>JBGQKY010000062.1:0-13698 GCA_041499745.1 Gaiellaceae bacterium | reverse complement strand
CGCTCCTCCTTCTGGAACGCCTGGTGGTGGCCGAGTGAGCCGCCGCGCATCTTGATCGAGAGCCGGCTCGACTCGAGCTCCGGCCGGTAGACGTGGGCGGCGGTCGCATGCCCGGCCTCATGGATCGCGACGGCCCGCGTCTCGTGCTCGACGTACCGGACGCCGATCGCCGTGCCGGACTCGATCGCGGTCATCGCGTCGACGAGGTGCTGCCAGTCGAAGGCGAGCTGGCCCTCGTGGTGCGCGTTCGTCAGCGCCATCGAGCAGATCTGCTCGATCATCGCCGGCGAGTAGCCGTTCGTGATGCGGGCGATCTCGTCGCGGCGCGGCGGAGTGTCGAGGTCGGGATGGTGCGTGACGCGGTCGAGGTAGAGGTCGAAGATGTCCTTGCGGTCTTCCTTCGTCGGCGTGCGGAACCACACGTGCCGACCCATGCGCCCCGGGCGCGTCAACGCGGGGTCGAGCACTTCCATCGGTACGTTGGTTGCGCCGATGAAGTAGATCTGCGCCTTGAGCGGCCGCGGCGGCCGCAGCCGGAGGCTCACCCGTCCGATGCGCCGCGGGATCACGTACACGGCGTCGAGGAACGAGTTGATCCGGTTCGTGAAGAAGCGGCGCGTGAACGGCGGGTTGTCGATGCCGTCCATCGTCACGAGCAGCTGGTTGAGCGCGAGCTGCCCCTGGCCGCCGCCCATCATTCCCGGGAAGACGCCCTGGTTGACGAGGTTGCCGATGCGCTGCGTCCACGCCGGGTACGGCGAGACCCGCTCCGGCGCCCGCTGCTCGAACATCCGCTCCCGCCACGCGCGGGTCTCGACGATCAGGTCGCCGCTCGGGTTGAGCGCCCCGAACTGCCCGTAGAGGGGTAGCTCGGGAGCGACGGTGGCCCGTTGCCCCTGGAGCGCCTGCCGGCGCATCCCGACGGCGTCGATCTCGTCGATGAACACGATGCACTGCCCGCCCCACTTGCGGGCGAGCTTCTTCGCCTTGCGGGCGAGAAAGCGCACGATCAGCGCGTCGATGCCGATGAACGTCTGCGCGAACCCGGAGCCCGGGATCGAGACGAACGGTGAGTTGAAGCCGGTGGCGATCGCCTTGGCGAGCATCGTCTTGCCGGTGCCCGGTGCGCCGAGGAACAGGAGGCCGCGCTCGCGTTTGCCGCCCGCCCGCTCGAAGGCCTCGCCGGACTGCCACAGCGTGACGATCCGCCGCACCTCCTCCTTCGCCTCAGCCTGCCCGCGAACATGGTCGAGCTTGACGCCCCACTCGGCGTCCCCGGGCTCGTACCCGCGGATCTGCGAGATGCCCATCAGCATCATCGGCCCCATGAAGATGAGGAAGTTCGCCATGAAGAGGAAGAAGACGAACACGACCTGGATCCACAACGACGGCGTCTTCAACAGGTGGCCGATGGCGCGCAGAATGTGCCCGCCCGTTCCCCACCAGGTGACCGACGCGTCCGCGGGCGCGGTGAAGTACCGGTAGAGGAAGACGATCGTGATCAGGCTCCCGAGCCAGATGCCGACGCGGAAGTAGAAGCGCCAGGTCCAGGCGCGGCGGCGGTTGGCGACGTCCTCCTCGCGGAGCCTCGTCTCCTGCGTGCCGAAGAGGCTCGGCCAGGGGATGAGGCGGCGGATGATCAGGTCGACGAAGCCGCGGAACGCGATCACGACCCCTGCGGTCGCCGCGATCGACGCAGCCACGCCGTAGCCGACTTGGTGGTGGAACCAGAAGTAGGCCGCGGGGCTCGTGAGGACCGCGATGAAGGTCGCGATCCGGGCCAGCCGGCGCAGCTGCGACGCGAGCGCGACCGACTCCTGGCTCGACTTCAGCGTCCCCGCAATTGCCGTAACTTCCGCTGTCGCCATCTCGGCCCTCAAGTCTAGTAGCTGTTCGGCGTACCCTCTCTACGCCTGATTGAACTCCTTAGATTTCTCTCACGCTGACGTGGAGCGCGCTGCGCGGTATCACCGGCCGCGATACGTCGCGCTCGTCGCGGCGATCCTGCTTTCGGCGGCCCTGCTCGCCGTCCTCCAGTGGGTCTCCACGGGCCCCTGGCGCCTGGTCGACGGCCTCGGCTGGGCCGGCGAGGCGGCCGCCTACGCGGCGATCGTCTCGCTCCTCGGCGGGCTCGTCGAGCTGCCGCTTGCGGTGTGGAGCGGCCACGTGCGGGAGCGGCGCTGGGGCTTCTCGACGCAGCGGCTCGGCGGCTGGCTCGCCGACCGGGCGAAGGGTGAGGCGGTCTCGCTCGTGTTGATCGTCGCCCTCTGGGCGGGCCTCGTCGGGCTCGCCCGGGCGCTGCCGTCGGCCTGGCCGGCAGCGGCCGCGGCGGCGGTCGCGCTCGCGGCCGGATTTCTCTCCTTTGTCGCTCCGGTTGTGCTCGAGCCGATCTTCAACCGGTTCCGCCCGCTCGCCGACGAGCGTCTCGCGGGCGAGCTGCGCTCGCTCGCCGAGCGGGCAGGGGTGCCCGTGCGCGACGTCCTCGTGGCCGACGCGAGCCGGCGAACGACGAAGGTGAACGCCTACGTCTCCGGCCTCGGCGGCACGCGCCGCGTCGTCCTGTATGACACTCTGCTCGACTCCTCGGGCGAGGACGAGCTGAAGCTGATCGTCGCGCACGAGCTCGGGCACCGGCGGGAAGGACACGTCGCGAAGCTCACGTTCCTCGGGATGGCTGGCGCCGCAGCGTGGGTCGTCGTGCTCTGGGCGCTGCTCGGCTCGCGGATTGCGTCGCCGCGTGAGCTGCCGCTCGTGCTCCTCGTCTCGCTCGGCTTGCGGCTCTTCGTGCTCGCTCCGGGCGCCGCGCTCTCGCGGCGCTGGGAGCGTGTGGCCGACCGCTACTCGCTCGAGCTCACCCACGACCTCGGGTCCTTCGAGCGCGCGCACCTGGACCTCTCGCGGAAGAATCTGAGCGACCTCGTGCCGCCGCGCCTCGTGTATCTGCTCCTCTTCTCGCATCCGACACCGCCGGAGCGGCTCGCCTTCGGGCGGGCCTGGAAGCAAAGATAAGGCTGTGCACGCCCACGACCACTCACGGATGCGGGACCAGCGGCTGCTCGCCGTTGCTCTCGGGCTGATTCTTGCGCCGATGGCCGGCGAGGTGGAGGCCGGCCTCTTCGCGGGCTCGCTCGCGCTCCTTGCCGACGCCGGTCACACGCTCACCGACGCGGCCGCGCTCGGCGGCTCGCCGCCCAGGCGAACGGGGTCACCCTGCTGCTCGTCGGCGTCTGGATCGTGTACGGCGCCGCACGCCGTCTCGCCTCCCCGCCGGATGTGCGCGGCGGCGTCGTGCTCGTGGTGGCGCTCGCTCCGACGGTTGCGCGCGGGCGCTCGTCGACGATCCCGAGGTCGTCGAGGTGCACGACCTGCACGTCTGGACCGTGACGAGCGGCTTCCCGGCTCTCGCGGCGCACGTCCTCGTCTCGCCGGACGCCGACTGCCACGGTGCGCGGCGCCGCCTTCAGCGCCTGCTCGAGGAGCGCTTCCAACTGCGCCACGTGACGCTCCAGGTCGACCATGTCGCGCGGCGCTCCCAGCCGGTGGAGTTAGCATCGCGGCGTGGCGACGTACGACCTGAGGGGTAAGACGGCGGTTGTCACCGGCGCCTCGTCCGGCATCGGGCAGGCGACGGCGCGCTTGCTGGCCGCGGCCGGCGTCCGCGTTGCAGGCGGCGCCCGGCGTACCGACCGGCTCGAGACCGACGTAGCGCTCGATCTCGACGTCACGGATCTTGCGAGCGCCGACCGGTTCGTGCGCGAGGTGGTCGAGCAGCTCGGAGGCATCGACATCCTCTTCAACAACGCCGGCCTCGCGCTCGGCCGGTATCTGTTCGACGAGTCGAACGAAGAGGACGAGAGCGCCGTCCTCAACACGAACGTGAACGGGCTCATCCGCATGACCCGCCTCTGCCTGCCGCACATCCGCGACGGAGGGCACATCGTCAACATGGGATCCGTCGCCGGACGCCAGGCATACGAGAAGGGCGCGAGCTACGTCGCCTCGAAGTTCGCCGTTCGCGGCTTCACGTACGCGTTGCGCGAGGATCTGCTCGGGCGGCCGATTCGGGTGACGACCGTCGACGGCGGCCTCGTCGAGACGGAGTTCTCGATCGTCCGCTTCAAGGGCGACACAGAGCAGGCCTCGGCGGTCTACAAGGGAATCGACCCGCTCACCGCCGAGGACATCGCGGACTGCGTGATGTGGGCGCTCACGCGGCCCTGGCACGTGAACATCGACGAGATCGTCGTGAAGGCGCGAAACCAGTCTTCCGGCGCACGCGTCGTGCGCGACGCGTAAGTGGCCTGGCGCGTCGTCATCGCGACGCGAGTCCTGCCCGTGGTGCTCGGACTGCACGCCGCGCTGCGCGACGCGGGGCACGAGCCGGTCGCGCTTCTGACGGTCCGCGACGCGCACGGCCGCTACGGGGACTTCGATCTCGGCGGGATGCTGCACGAGGTGCCTTCGGAGCTGGACGTCATGATCCCCGCGCGCCGCGCCGGGATCGCACCGCTGCTCGAGTCGGTGCAGCCCGATCTCGTCGCGTGCATCGGCTTTCCGTGGAAGATCCCGCCGGCGGCGCTCGCCGTCCCGCGGCTCGGCTGGCTGAACGGCCACCCGTCGCTCCTGCCCCGGCACCGCGGTCCCGTGCCCGTCGGGTGGGCGATCCGGCTCGGTGAGCCGGAGCTTGGCATCACGTTCCACCGCATGGATACCGAGCTCGATACCGGTCCGATCTTCGCGCAGCGGACGATGGTGATCGGCGAATACGTCGAGCCCGACGCGTTCTATCCGCGCATTGGGCCGCACATGATCGACGCGTTCCGGGAGGCGATCGCCAAGCTCGCGGCCGGCGACGAGGGAGTGCCGCAGACCGGCGCCGGCGAGTACGAGACGTTCTTCACCGACGAGGACGCGCGGCTCGACCTCGCGCGCCCGCGCGAAGAGGTGCATCGCCTGGTGTGGGCCTGGCGCTACGCGATTCCGAAGGGCGAGCTGCGCGGCGCGCTCGCCGAGCTGGACGGCGAGACGGTGCGCGTGCTCGCCTCGTCGCTCACGGAGGTCGAAGGCGCGCGCCGCGTCGAATGCGGCGACGGGCCGCTCTGGCTCGTGCAGACCGAGGGTGCCTGACGCGCCGTCGGTTCAGCTCGGAAGCGGCCAGGCGTGCCACCGTTCTGGCTCGAACCACGCGCTGAAGCGGGCCTCCGTCCGCGTGCCGAACCGCTCGCCGGTGTACCGGCGCGCTAGACGGTCGATGTCGCGCAGGTCCGGATCGGGCTCGATCGAGACGATGCGCCCGAGCAGGCTCACGTGGTCGTACGTATCACCGTCGGAGAGGACGGTCAGGGCGGCGCGAGGCTCGCTGCGCATGTGCTCGAGCCGGCGGCGCGTGACCGCCATGTTCAGGAGGACCCGTCCGTCGTCCCAGTCGTACCAGGTGGCCGCGGTATGCGGCGAGCCGTCCGGCCGCACGGTCGCAACGACCGCAAGGTACGGCTTGGCAAGGACGGCCGCGACCTGTGTTGGCACCGGAACGCGGGGCATCAGGTCGATGCCACCACGGGTGCCGTCTCGACGACGGGCTCGGAGGTGAGTTCGCGCACGCTGCGCACCCGCACGACGGCGAGTGTACTCACGACCAGCCAGCCCGCGCCGAACAGCAGGTAGCCGCGCATCCCCACGACGGACGAGATCGGCCCCGCGAGCGCGTACCCGGCCGGCAGGAACACCATCGCGCCCATCCAGCCGTACGCGGAGACGCGCGCGAGCTTGTCGGGCGGGATCATGCGCTGCACGGTGCTGTCCCAGACGACGGAGCCGCAGGCGAACGCGAAGCCCGCGAGCGCGGCGGCCGGCGCGAGCAGCTCGACGGGCGCATGGAAGGCGAGACACACGCTCTGGATGGACGTCGGCAGGAACAGCAGGCCGGTGGCGACGAGCGGGCGGTGCGGCCGGAAGCGAAGTCCGGCCACGCTCCCGAGTAGCGCACCGATCCCCTCGCCGGTGACGACCACGCCCCACGTGCCGGCGCCGCCCATCGAGTGCTTGGCGATGTACGGGCCGAGCACGAAGAACGGCGCGTAGGTGAGCAGGAAATAGAGGGCAATCCAGAGCACGAGCACCCACATCCACGTGTGCTCGACGAACGCGCTCCAGCCTTCGCGCAGCTCGCGAAGGAAGCTCTGCCCTGCGCGCGCGAGCGAGTCGACGCGCACCTGCGAGAGCAGCAGTGCGCTCGTGCCGTACGTCGCCGCGTCGAAGAGCAGAGCGGTACCCGAGCCGACGGTCGCGACGATCGTCCCACCGGCAGCGGCACCGAGCGGGAACGCGGCGTAGCGCGCGATCGCGAGGTAGCTGTTGGCCTGCTGGAGCAGGTCCTCTCGCACGACCTCGCGCACGAGCCCGAACGAGGCCGGCGAGTAGAACGCCACTGCCGCACCGCCGCACGCCTGGAGCACGATCAGCTCCCACACGGTCGCGTGTCCGGTCATCAGCAGCACGCCCATCGTGGTGCGCACGGCGAAGCTGCCGCTGTCGGAGGCGATCATGACGAGACGGCGCGGGAGCCGGTCGCCGACGACGCCGCCGAAGGCGAGGGTCGACACCTGGGCGACCGTCCACGCGGCGAAGCTCAGGCCCACCTCGGTCGCGCTGCCGCCGAGGTCGAGCACCGCGAACGCGACGGCGATCGGGGCGAGATACGTCCCGACGTAGGAGATCCCTCGGGCGGCGAAGAGGAGCCGGAAGTTGCGGTCGCGGAAGACCTCCACGGCTACGTAGCTGCCGACAAGTCGGCCCAGCGCTTCAGGCCCTGATACGACTGCCAGAGAGGAATGGCGTACGCGTAGTCCTCCGAGGGCTCGCCCGCGTCTCGAAGCTCGGTCTCCACGTAGGCGACGAACTCCTCCTCGCTCGCGCCGCCGCGCACGAAGTCCGCCCAGTCGTAGAGCGCGAGCCGCAACTCGGCGAGATGGTTCTGCGTGTCCTCCGCGACTCCGAAGTGAATGAGTGCCAGCCGCTCGGGGTCGCGCCGCTCGATCTCCTCGATCGTTCGCTGCCACGCCTCGAGGTCGAAATCGGGGGGCGGCGTTGGCGGCATCACGAAGCGGTTCGGCTGTATGCGCACGCCGGTGGCGTCGCCTGCGTAGAGGGTGCCGTCCCGGTCGAGGTAGCAGACGTGGTGCGACGCGTGCCCCGGCGTCGGGAAGCACGTGAGCCCGAGCACGCGCTCGCCGGCGACGTGCACGTTCTCAGCAGGCACAGGTGCGAGCTCGCCCCACAGCGTGTCGAACGTGTCGCCGTAGAGGCGGCGTGCGCTGCGCTCGAGCCGCTCCGGCGCGATCAGGTGCGGCGCACCGATCTCCGAAACGTGCACCTGAAGTCTCGGGTGCTCGCGGACGAGCGTGCCCGCGGCGCCCGCGTGATCGAGGTGGATGTGGCTGAGGAGGAGATGCCGGATATCGCAAAGCTCTAGCCCGCGGGACGCGAGCCCGGCTTTCAGCACGTCGACCGTCGACGCCGGCCCGCAGTCGAAGATCGCGGGACCGTCGTCGGTGTCGAGCAGATACGACGCGACCGTTCGCTCGTGGCCCTGGTGTCGGAGATCGATCAGCTCCGGCTGCGGCACCCCGGAATCCTACGCAGCCCCGCCGAGCGGCACGGTCGCCAGAACGTTCCAGCGATAGAGACGATCGCCGCGCTCGAGGCGCAGCAGCGAGACGGCGTCGATCGTCACCGCGTCGGATGCATTTGCCTCGATCGGCTCCATCTCCGCCTCTGCGCAGGCATACGCGAACGTCACGTGCGGCGAGAGCGGCTCGCCTCCCTCACCGGGCAGGCTCTCGTAGAGCTCGCGGAGCGGCCCCGCCGGCGCGACGTCTCCCGTCACCCCTCCTTCGACGACCCTCACCGGGCCGACGAGCGCGTCGATCGGAGCGAGCAGCGCGCAGGCCGCCTGCGCATCGTCGACCAGGCGCTCGAGCCGCTCTGGCGACATCTCGTCCTCGGGGCCGATGCCCTTCACCGTCACGTGCAGCCACTCCGGTGGCACCGGCGAGAGATACGGCCGGTCGAGCAGCGGTGCGAGCCATCCCGCGAGAAAGTCGAGCCGGCCGTCGAAGACGACGTGCCACGTGAGCATCGCGCTGCCGTGCGACCAGAGCTCCTCCGTCGCGGCCCAGTGGTCGCGTACCTTCACTCGGCGCGGCTGCGCGCTGCGGTCAGGATCGTCAATGCCTCGGTGCGGTTGCCCCAGCCGCGCGTTTCGGTGCGCTTGGACGGCTCGAGATCCTTGTAGCGTTGGAAGAAGTGCTCGATCTCGTCGCGGAGCTCCGCCGTCACGTCGTGGATGTCGCGCACGCGCTCGAAGCTCGGATCGCCGAGCGGAACGCAGAGGAGCTTCTCGTCCGGCCCCTTCTCGTCGTTCATGTGGAAGACGCCGATCAGCCGCACGCGGATCCGGCAGCCGGGAAACGTCGGGTCGGCGACGAGCACGAGCGCGTCGACAGGGTCGCCGTCTTCGGCAAGCGTCCCTTCGACGTATCCGTAGTCGGCGGGGTACGTCATCGCCGTGAAGAGCCGCCGGTCGAGCACGATGCCGCCGAGCTCCGGGTCCCACTCGTACTTGTTCCGTGACCCGGACGGAATCTCGACGAAGACGACTGTGTCGTCGGTCACGCCGGGACGCGCGCGGGCTTCAGCGCGTGCTCGAGGTCGAGGATGAGATCCTCGACGGACTCGATCCCGACGGAGAGGCGAATCAGATTCGGCGGCACCGCGAAGGGTGCAGTCGCGGTCGATGCGTGCGTCATTCGGGCCGGCACCTCGATCAGGCTCTCGACTCCGCCGAGCGACTCCGCGAGCTGGAAGAGCTTCGTGCGTGTGACGAGCGCTTCCGCCTCCTCCGGTGAGGATGCGAGGAACGAGACCATGCCGCCGAAGTCGCGCATCTGCCGCGCCGCGACGGCGTGGTTCGGGTGCGTCGGCAGCCCCGGATAGAACACGCGTTCGACGCTCGTGCGCCGCTCGAGCCAGAGCGCGATCGCCATCGCGTTCTCGCAGTGCTTGCGCATGCGAACGGCGAGCGTCTTGATCCCGCGCAGGACGAGCCAGGAGTCGAACGGGCCGGGAACGGCGCCGAGGGATTTCTGGAGGAAGTAGAGCCGCTCGGCGATCGTCGGGTCGTTCGTCGCTGTGAAGCCGCCGACCACGTCGGAGTGACCGCCGAGATATTTCGTCGTCGAGTGGACGACGATGTCGGCGCCGAGGTCGAGCGGCTGTTGCAGGTACGGCGTCGCGAACGTGTTGTCGACGACGACGATCGCCCCGACCTCGTGCGCGGCCTCCGCGGCCGCGCGGATGTCGACGATGTTGAGCATCGGATTCGACGGCGACTCGATCCAGACGATGCGCGTGTTGTCGTCGAGGTGCTCGCGCAGGTTCGGGAACTGATCCGCCGGTACGTAGTCGAAGAGGTAGCCCTTCGGCTCGTACACCTGCGAGGTCATCCGATACACGCCGCCGTACACGTCGGCAATGAGCAGGATGCGTTGTCCAGGGTCGACGAGGTGCATGATCGTGGTCGTCGCGCCGAGCCCGGACGAGAACGCGACGCCGTGCTCCGCGTTCTCGAGGGACGCGAGCGCGCGCTGGAGCGCGGTCCGCGTCGGGTTCCCGACGCGCGAGTAGTCGTAGCCCTTGTGCTCGCCGACCGCGTCCTGGACGTACGTCGACGTCTGGTAGATCGGCGTGATGACCGCGCCGGTTGCCGGATCCGGCTCCTGGCCCTCGTGGATGGCTCTCGTCTCGAAGTCCACCCGTGAAGTCTACGAACGCACGACCTGCTCGGCGCCGAGCACGCGGGCAAGCCGCCGGAGCGCCGCGTCGAGGCAGTCGTCGAGCTTCCCGCGGGCGCCGGGCTCGGGATGGAATGCTTTCACGCGGAGCACGCCCTCGGCCCGGTCGTGCTTGAGGTCGGCGCGGCCGACGAGCCGGTCGCGGCGCAGGAGCGGCAGGACGTAGTAGCCGTACACGCGCTCTTGCTCGCGCTTGTAGACCTCGATGACGTGGCGGAAGCCGAAGACCCGCTCGAGGAACGCCCGGTCCCAGACGAGGTTGTCGAACGGGGAGAGGAGAACGGCCGGCGGCAGCGGGTCGCCCGGCCCGGCGTCTGCGGCGACGAGCACGGGTGCCTTGCCGTCCTCGACCTCGAGCCGGCGCAGCCTTCCCTCGGCGACGAGCGCGTCGGCGTGGGGGCGGATGCGTGCGCCGCCGCCGGGCAGTCGCCACATCTCTGCGACCGCCGCCTCGGTGAGCGCCCCGCGCGCCTCGACGCCGCGCAGCGTCGCCCAGCGCACGTAGGCGTCGTCGCTCGGCACATCTCCGTTCAAGACGTGCTCGGGAAAGACCCGCTCGGGCAGGTCGTAGAGCCGCTGGAAGCCGTCGCGCCCGGCGATCGCGAGCCGGCCCGCGGAGTGGAGCGCCTCGAGCACGATCTTCGCGGGCTTCCAGTTCCACATCCCGCCGGGGCCGGAGCCCTCGAAGTGCCGCGAGCCGAGCGGGCCACGCTCGGCGATCTCGCGCAGCACCTGCTCGGTCAGCTCGGGCTCGCGCTCGAGGGCGTTGCCCCACCACGGGTGCGACTCGGCGAAGCGCTCCATCCGCCAGCGGTGCATCGGGAAGTCCTCGATCGGGACGAGGCAGGCCTCGTGCGCCCAGTACTCGAAGATCCGCCCCTCGCGCATGAGCTTCGAGACCGCCGGCTCGGGATAGGCGCCCACGCGCGCGCCGAGCGCGATCCGATGGCTTCGCTCGACGGTGGAGATCGAGTCGAGCTGGACGCAGCCGAGTCGCTGCACGGCTGCGAGCACCTCCGCGGCGGTGCCCTTGCGCGGCCGCGACGCGTAGCCCTGCGCCTCAACCACGAGGCGCCGGATCTCTGCAAGGCTGACGGTCGTGCCGGATTTCGCCACCTTCGTACTAGATCAATTGCCTCCACCTCCAGGTCGGGTGCTCGAGGTGGGGTGCGGGAGCGAGGGCGGGCTCGTCGCGGTGCTCGCGGATGCGGGCTACGACGTGCTCGGTGTCGACCCGCATGCTCCCGAGGGCGAGCGCTTCCTCCGCACGACGTTCCAGGCCGCTAGTGACAAGTTGTCACTAGGGGAATGGGGCGCGGTCGTCGCGGGACGCGTCCTCCATCACGTGAACCCGCTCGGCGAGAGCCTCGACCAGCTCGCGTCGCTCGCGCCGCTCCTCGTCGTCGACGAGTTCGATCCCGAGCGGATCGACGCCGCCGCGCAGGACTGGTACGAGGGGCAGCACCGGATACTGCGCGCCGCCGGAGCGGAGCCGGACGGACCGCCCGACCTCGACGCGTGGCGCACGCGACATCCCGGACTGCACGCGCACGACGTGCTCCTCGCTGCGCTGCGAGCACGCTACGAGGAGCGCGTGCTCGAGTGGGTGCCGTACCTGTCGCGCTGGCTCGGCGGCCCGAGCAGCGAGGCGCTCGAGCAGGTGCTGGTCGACACCGGGGCGGTGCCGGCGATCGGCTACCGGTGGGCGGGCGTCAGGCGCGAACGCCGCTGATCACGTCGACGACGTGCTCCGCCGCCGCATCGCGGTAGTCCGGCCCGAGCCTCTCCTCGAGGATCCGCGTCAACTCGCCGCTCTCTGCGAGCTCCTGCGTGATGTCCGCGCCGCCGACGAGCTCGCCGCCGACGAACACCTGCGGAATCGTCGGCCAGCCCGATACCCCCTGGAGCTCCTGGCGGATTGCCGGGTCGGGCAGGATGTCCACGGCAGTCACAGGCGCGCCTGCCTCGCGCAGCGCGCGCAGCGCACGGTCCGAGTTGCCGCACATGATGAATTGCGGCGTTCCCTTCATGAAGAGGACGACTGGCTCCTTCTCGATGACGTCCTTAATTCGGTCGGATAGCTCGCTCACGTGGGCGTTCCTCTCGTCTTGATTCGCAGTTCGTGGATTGTGCCGTCCCGCAGCGGCTCTGCGAGCGCGGCGTTGACCAGCTTGTGCTGGTCGAGCAGGGAAAGCCCGTCGAAATGCGGGCTCGCCACCGTCACCTGGAAGTGGTCGCCGCCGCCGGTGCGGTCCTCGACGCGAAGCTCGCCCGCGTCGGGAAACGCGTCGCGAAGGAGCGATTCGAGACGCTCGACAGCCACGCCGCCATGCTACTTGCGGCACGGCTGCCTGCGTCCCCGGGCTTGCGGCGTACCCTTAGCCGGGATGGAGGAGATCGGCCTCTTCCCGCTCGGGATCGTGCTGTTGCCCACCGAGCGCGTCCCGCTCCACATCTTCGAGCCGCGCTACCGCGAATTGATCGGCGAGTGCCTCGAGGCCGACGTGGAGTTCGGGCTGCTCTACGCGGACGAGGAGGGCGTCCGCGAGATCGGCACACGGGCCCGGGTCTCCGACGTGCTCGAGGAGTTCGAGGACGGCCGCCTGAACATCGTCGTCGAGGGTGGGGAGCGCTTCCGCGTGCACGAGCTGACGCGCGGCCGCTCGTACATGACCGCGACGGTCGAGCCGCTGGAGGACGAAGCCGGCGCGGTCTCGGAAGAGACCGCCGCCCGCGCGGCCGGCGCGTTCCGGGCGCTGGCGGCGCTCGCCGGCGCCGAGACCGAGGATCCGGACGAGCGCTCGCCGCAGCTCTCGTTCGAGCTCGCGGCGCACGTCGAGCTCGCGCCCGGGGCGAAGCAGCGGCTGCTCGACTCGCCGTCCGAGCAGGAGCGGCTCGAGCTCGTGGTCGAGCTGCTCGACGAAGCCCGGCAGACGCTGATCGCGACGCGAGAGATCGGCGAACGCGCGAAGCGGAACGGCTCGCGGCTGAGCTAGCGGCTGCGCGCGAGGAACTCGAGCAGGTCGGAGCGCGTCAACACGCCGACGGGCTTGCCGTCGCGGGCGACGACGACGGCGTTCGTTCCGCTCGTGAGCGTGGCGAACACCTCGTCGAGCGTCGCCGTCGTTTCGATCGCTCCGAGCGGCGGCTGCATCGCGCTCGCGACGTCTTCGTGCAGCACGTCCGGGTTGATGAACACCCGCTCGAGCAGTGCGCGGTCCTGGAGCGAGCCGATGACGTCTGCGAGCGACTCGCACTGGCCGTCGCGCACGACCGGTAGCTGCGAGATGCCGTACTGCTGCATCGTGTCGATGCCTTCGCCGACCTTCTGGTGCGCGGCGATCGTCACGAGTGCGGGCAGGTCGCCGCCGTGCTTGGCGCGCAGCACCTCCTCGACGGTCGGCAGCGGCGCCTGGCGCTCGAGGAAGCCGTGCTCGAGCATCCAGTTGTCGTCGTACAGCTTCGAGAGGTAGTTGCGCCCGGAGTCCGGGACCATCATCAGCACGCGCTTGCCCGACCCGAGCCGCTGCGCGATCTGATGGGCCGCGTAGAGCGTCGTCCCGGCGGAGCCGCCGGCGAGGATCCCTTCCTCGCGCGCGAGCCGCCTGGCCCAGAGGAACGAGTCGCGGTCGCCGACGCGGACCCACTCGTCGACGACCTTCGGGTCCATCGTCTCCGGCCACGTGTCCTTCCCGATGCCCTCGACGAGATACGGATGGACGTCGTCGTCGCGCTGCGCCGTGTAGACGGAGCCCTCCGGGTCGGCGCCGACGATCAGCACCTCCGGCTTCCGCTCCTTGAAGTAGCGGCCGACGCCGCTGATCGTGCCGCCGGTGCCGACGGAGAT
>JBGQKY010000061.1:0-14091 GCA_041499745.1 Gaiellaceae bacterium | reverse complement strand
GTGATGGTCGATGCCGATCTCGCCGATCTCGTTCACGATCACCGCCGTCTCGCCCATGGCAGGATGGCCGAGCAGGCTCGCGATCAGCGTCGTCTTGCCGCTGCCGAGAAAGCCCGTGACGAGTGCGACCGGGAGCTTGCCCTCAGCCGCCAAGGGCCTCAACAAGACCGGCGTCGAGCGGGTCGAGAGCTCGGCCGGCGAGGCGCTCCGCCTCCACCCACAGCACGCCCAGATTGTCGACGACCGCAGACCGGCCCTTGCCGTCGCGCAGGACGTAGACTCGGCCTCCCCAGTCGTCGAGCCGCAGACCGAAGTGATCGAGCACCCTGTTCGCGAGCTTCACCCGAAAGACGCGCGCCCGGCGCCCGCCGTCCTGCTCGGCCCAGTGCTGATCGAAGAGCACACCGCAGAGAGCACACATGTCTTAAGCGTTGTAGCACCCCACGAGGAGGAGAAATGGCGAAGGAGATCTTCTGCTGCATCGGCGTCGACGTCGACGCGGTGGCGGGCTGGCTCGGCTCCTACGGCGGCGAGGACTCGCCTGACGACATCTCACGCGGCATCTTCGCCGGCGAGGTCGGCACGCGCCGCCTCCTGAAGCTGTTCGACAAGTACGACCTGAAGACGACCTGGTTCATCCCCGGTCACTCGATTGAGACGTTCCCGGAGGAGACGAAGCTGATCGTCGAGGCGGGGCACGAAATCGGCATGCACGGCTACTCGCACGAGAACCCGATCTCGATGACGCCGGAGCAGGAGGAGGCGGTGCTGATCAAGTGCATCGGGCTGATCGAGAGCGTCTGCGGCCGTCGTCCGACCGGTTACGTCGCGCCGTGGTGGGAGTTCTCGAACGTGACGAACGAGCTGCTCCTTAAGCACGGGATCAAGTACGACCACAGCCTCATGCACAAGGACTTCTTCCCGTACTACGTCCGCGTGGGCGACACGTGGACGAAGATCGACTACTCGAAGACGCCGGAGGAGTGGATGAAGCCGCTCGTCCGCGGCACCGAGACCGACCTGATCGAGATTCCCGCGAGCTGGTACCTCGACGACCTGCCTCCGATGATGTTCATCAAGGGCGCGCCCAACAGCCACGGCTTCGTCAATCCCCGGCACCTCGAGGAGATCTGGCGCGACCAGTTCGACTACATCTACCGCGAGGAGGACTACGCCGTCTTCGGGATGACGATCCACCCGGACGTGAGCGGCCGGCCGCAGGTGCTGCTGATGCTCGAGCGGATGATCGAGCACATCAACAAGCACGACGGCGTTCGCTGGGCCAAGTTCGACGAGATCGCCGACGACTTCGCGAAGCGGTCGCCGCGGAAGGGGTAGTCGCCGGGGTTAGTTCGCTATCCGACCCCTTCCAGGAACACGAGAATGCGCGCGTCGGCGAATGCGAGGAATCCGGCGGTCTGTCCGTGTGGGTGGTGGACGAGCAGGATCTCGGCCATGGGCGCACTCCAAATCGGCGGGCCGTGCGGGGGTCACGACCCGACTTGCGTCTCAGGGCTCCACGGGCTCGGCCTCGAGTACATGGAGCTCGACGGCGCTCGCCGTCGCGCCGACGAGGTGGTAGCCGGCCGCCTCGAACAAGGCGCGGTACTCCTCGAGCGTCCGCTCGCGGCCGCCGGGGCCAACGAGCATGAGCAAGTCGGTGAGCTTCGCCTCGGGCCCCTGGTTCGGCGGTCCGACGAGGCGCTCGATCACGAGCAAGGCGCCGCCGGCGCGACGGACGGTGCGGAGGATCGCAAGCGCCTGCTCGTCCTCCCAGTCGTGGAGGATCCACTTCAGGACGTACGCGTCGCCGCCCTCGGGCACCGATTCGAAGAAGCTGCCGGCTACGACGTCGATCCCGTCACCGAGGTCGAGCCCCGCAACGACGTGGGGCTGGTCGAAGACGATTCCGCGGAGCGACGGGTGTTCCGCGCGCAGCGCCGCGAGGAAGGTTCCGTCGCCGCCACCGACGTCGACGATCATCCCGAAGCGCCCGAAGTCGTAGGCGTCGAGTAGCGCCCGCGTCCCAAACCGCGTGTTCGCCGCGATGTACCGGTCGAAGATGGCGTTGTCGTCGGGCCGCAGTGCGCGGTACTCCCAGGCGCTCATGCCGTGGACGAGCCTGAAGGCGTTCTCGCCGGTGCGGACGCTGTCGCGCAACGCCGACCACGCCGCGCGATGGTGGGGCTGCCCGACGAACACGGCGATCGCGGCGACGGAGTCGGGGGCGTCGGAGCGGAGCGGCTCGCCCAGCTCGGCCAGGGCGAACAGCCGCCCCTCCTCCTCGCGTAGGACACCGACCGAGGCGAGCGCGCGCAGCAGGCGATAGAGCGTGCCCGCGTGTGTCCGGGTCGCCTCTGCGAGGTCGTCGCTCGTGCGCGCGCCGTCGGCGAGGAGGTCGGCGACGCCGAGCTCGGCGGCGACGCAGATCACCTGCGACAGCTGGGGTGCATTGATCAAACGCCTCAGCTCGTCGGCCGACGACATCGGCCGAGCCTACCCATCAGCTACGTCGAGCGGAAGCAGCGATGCCGCAACACAAGACCTCCGACCCGTCCAGACGAATCGTCGGCGTCTCGACATCTGAAGCCGACCTCTCATCCGCGGACGAATCGTCGAACGCTCTCCGGCGAGTCCGATCTCCGCCCAGCAGTCACTAGCCGCCCCGCGCCAGATCCGCTCGCGTGACTCGCGCCGTGTAGATCTCCTCGTCCAGCTCCGCGAGCCGGCGCGTGTCCGTCCACATCGGGTGAGCGACGCCGTTCGCGACGGCGAGCCCCTCGTAGTAACCGAACTGGCGGGCGCCGGGCTGGGTCTCGTCGGAGTGGGCAGACGCGACCCGCACCGGCCGTGTCCACGTCTTGCCGCCGTTCCGCGACACGGCACACGAGAAGAACGCCTTCGTGCGCGTCTTGTCGCCGAACGTGTCGTAGAAGCAGAGCCAGACCGAGCCGTCCGAGCGGTCGACGGCGGACTGCGGCCAGAACTGGTCGGACCGCCTGCGGCCCGGCGGCTCCGTGACGACGCGGTGGCGCCGAAGCAAGGGGAAGCCCGCGATCGGCCGGAGGCGGCTGTCGAACGTCGAGAGCGCCGCGCCCTCGTCGCCGGTGTAGTTCGTGCCCGTATAGCTGACATAGACGCGGCCCGTGTAGGGGCCGCCCGAGGTGTCGACGGAGACGATCGGGTTGGCCTGGATGCAGGAACGGGGGTCGGCCCGGATGACGATCCCGATGCCGCAGTGCGGGATCGGCACCAGGCTGAACGCAGCCACCGGCTGCTCGGGCCCGAAGTGCTCGCCGCCGTCCGTCGAGCGGGCGATCCTGACCGTGTAGCTCGAGCTGTCGGTCCAGGTCACGTAGACCGCGCCGTTACGCGAGGTTGCGACGTTCGCGTAGATGAGGTCGTCGCCGGCGCGGCTGATCTTCGCCGGCCGGGACCACGTTCGGCCGTGGTCGTCGGAGTGGCTGATCAGAATCGAGGAGGCAATCCGTCGCGACAGATGCGACCAGACGACGTAGATGCGGTTCACGTGCGGGCTCGCCGGTGCCGAGTCGACCGCGATCGCCGGCTTGTCGTCGAAGCGCGCGCGGCCGAGCCGCGCGACGAGGACGGGCTTCGACCACGCCGCACCGGGTCCCTGCCGTGACGCGACGTACACCCGGGAGGGTGCGTCACTCGTGCAGGGTGTCGAGCGGTCGAACGAGTAGTACTGCCGCCCGGTGAGGTCGATCGCGACGCCCGGGTCGGACGGGCAGGTCGAGTGGAGGTCCGCGACCGGCGGCGTAAGTGTGGACGAGCTCCAGGTGGCGCCACCGTCGGTCGAGCTGTAGACGCGTTCCGCGCCCTCGAGAAGGCTGTTCGACCCCGCCAGCAGAATCCGGTCGTCGCGGGGGTCGACGGTGATCGTCGGGTTCGTCTGCGGCCCGCGAAGCTGCGAGACGTCGACCTCGGGACCGGTGATCGCTGCTGCTCCCCCGCAGAGGCAGAGAGTGGCGAGCGCGGCTGCGAGAGCCGGCAGGATGCCCGTGGGCACCTGGTGCACCCGGCCCTGCTAACGAGCCTCGGCTGCCAGTGTCGCCGGGACGTCGAGACCGGCGCCGAGCGCGATCTGCAGGAGGATTCGCACCTTCGGCCCGGCGAGGTCTCCCGCGAAGAGCGCGCCGGCCTCCTCGAGGTCGCGCCCGCCGCCGCGGCCATAGACGGGCTCGACACGGCCCGCCGCACAGCGCGAGCACACCGCGACCGGAATACCCTGCGCGCCCGCCTCGCGCACCGCCTCGACGACCTGCTCGTTCGCGTTGCCGCGCCCCGTGCCCTCGAGCACGACCGCTTCGGCTCCGGTCTCGAGCGAGTGGCGGACGAAGCGGCCGTCGCTGCCGGCGTAGAGCCGGTGCAAGTCGACGCGGGCGAGCCGCTTCGGCACCGGCAGCGCCGGCAAACGCAGCGGCGAGCGGCGCAGCGAGACGACGTCGCCGTCGACGTGGCCGATCGGGCCGTAGCCCGGTGAGTCGAAGGCTCGCACGGCGCTCGTATGAACCTTACGGGCCTCCCGCGCCGCATGGATCTCGCCTGCGAACATGACCACGGCGCCGTAGCCGCGGGCGTCCTCCGACGCCGCGAGCCTGATCGCGTCGCGGAGGTTGCGCGGGCCGTCGGCGTCCGCCTGGTCGGCGCCGCGCTGCGCACCGGTGAAAACGACGGGAGTGTCGGAGGCGAGCAGCCGGTCGACGAGATAGACGCTCTCCTCCATCGTGTCCGTCCCGTGCGGCACGACTACGCCGCGGACGGCCGGACGCGCCGCGTGATCGACCACGCGCCGCGCGAGCGAGAGCGCGAGCTCGCCGTGGACGTCGAAGCTCGGCACGCTGACGAAGTCGTCGAGCTCGAGCGGCGGCGCGTCAGGCCAGGCGAGCATCTCGACGAGCTCGTCGCCGGAGAGGATCGGGACGAGCTTGCCCGTTCCCGGCTCCGGACGCATCGTGATCGTCCCCCCTGTCGAGACGACCACGACGGCCTCGCTCATCGTCGACTAGGCCCCGAACCCGCCCGCCTGCGCCGCCGCCTCGACGTCGATCGCGCCGTCGAGGCCGAGCTCCTCCTCGACCCGGTCCACCCGCCGTCCGCGGAGCCTCAGGCGGATCGTGACGGCGATCAGCACGCTGAAGATCAGGAACAGCGTGACGAGCGTCGTCGCCGTGCCGAGGGCGTACAGGTCGGGCCGGATCGCCGATGCCTGGATCAGGCCGACGATCTGCAGCGGCAGCGTGTTGTCGAGCACGAGCAGCACGGTGCGGTCGAAGTCGTTCCACGTCAGGGTGAAGCCGAAGAGGGCCGCGCCGAAGATGCCCGTCCAGACGAGCGGCAGCGTCACCTCACGGAACGTCGTCACCAGGTTCGCTCCGAGATCGCTCGCCGCCTCCTCGATGTGCTCGTCGTAGCGGTTCCAGACGGCGAGCATGACGAGGAAGCCGAAGGGGATCCCCCACACCGAGTTTGCCCCGAGCGCCGACCACCAGAGCGAGGTTTGGATTCCCATGGCCTTCCAGAGCAGCTGCGTGCCGAGACCCAGGAGGAACCCGGGCGTCATCAGCGCGAGCATGATCACGTAGAACGCCACACCGTCGCCCCGGAACCGCCGCCGGAACGCCATCGAGAGGGTGAACGCGAAGAACGCGACGATCGCACCGGCGGCCAGGCTGATCCACAACGAGCGCTCGCCCGCCGCCCGGATGTCCTCGGCGTGTGTGAACACGCCGCCGACCTGCGTCTCGAAGATCGACCGCCACCAGTCGAAGCCGGCCGGGCCGCGGAACGGGAAGGTGACGCCGCCGTAGTAGCCCTGGAACGAGAGGATCGCCATCAGGATCATCGGCGCATACAGGAACACGAGAAAGATCACGAAGTAGGTGCCGAGACCCCACTTCGCCCAGTCTCGGCGGCGCTTCGGCTGCCTCGTGGTCACGCGATCCTGAGGTCTAGTCGCCGCCGCCTCGGCCGCACTCGTCATCTCAAAGCTCCTCGCGCAGGTTGGCGAAGCGCGTGATGCCGAACACGCCGAAGATCAACACGACGACCAGAAGCACAGCTGATGCGGCGCCTTGCGGGTACTGGATCCCGAGGACCTGCTGCTGGATGAACGTGCCAACGGACGAGACCGCCCCCTGCCCGATCACGGCGACTGTCCCGTACTCGCCCATCGTGAGAACGAAGATGAAGATCGAGCCGATCACGATGCCGGGCATCGTCTGCGGGAGGATGATCTCCTTGAAGACGCTGAACCAGTTTCCTCCGAGGTCGCGGGCGGCCTCGATGGCGTACCGGTCGACCTGCCCGAGCAGGAAGAAGAGCGGCGTGACCATGAAGAGGATGTAGAGCTGGATCATCGCGAGCCGCACCGAGAGCGTGGAGAAGCCGAACGCGTCCACCGGCTGGCTGACGATGTGCACCTTGATCAGGAACTGGTTGAGCGCGCCTTCGCGGCCCATCAGCGGATAGGCCCAGGCGACCGATCGCGTGAGGAAGCTCGTCCAGAACGGGGCGAGCGCGATGATGAAGAGGGCGATCTGGTTCTGCAGCTTCTCGACCTTCATCGCCAGGAAGTACGCGACGGGGAAGCCGAACACGAGGCAGGCCGCCACTGCGATCAGCGACGTCTCGAACGACGTCAGCATGTTCTTCCAGTAGGAGTTGTCGAGGTTGAAGGGGTGGAGGAGCGCGCCGTAGTCGGCGGTCGTCCAATCGCGCACGAAACCTGTGTCGGTGCGCGTCCAGAAGCTGACGAGGACGATGAAGGTGAGCGGCGCGACGAGGTAGAAGGCGAGCCAGATGAAGCCGGGGAGGCCCCAGGCGAGGGTCACCCAACCACCGCCTCTGCCGCGCGGGCCGCCCTGGTCGCCGAGCGCACGCTCGGTCCGGGGCGTGGTCTCGATCTCCTCGGCCTCCTCGATCTCGGCGACGTCGAGGCGCGGGTCAGGCGGAGAGGAGCTGGACATCCTCCTCCTTCCACGAGATCCTGACCCGCTCGCCCTCGCGGCCGCGAAGGGCGGGATAGCGCTCGCCCGGCACCTTCACGAGCAGCCGCTCGCCCCCGGACGTGAGGTGGACCTTGACGAGGTCGCCGAGGAACTCGACGAAGATGATCTCGCAGTCGGCCGCGTTGAGCGGCGCAGGGCCGTCGGCAGCGGCGATCTCGACGGCCGCGGCACGCACGGAGACCATCGCCGCATCACCCGGTGCTCGCTTGTCACCCGGGGCGTGCACGCTCGCGCGCACGCCGTGCTCGTCCTCGATCACGAGCCGGTCGCCGTCGCGCTCGGCCAGCTTGCCGCGGATGATGTTGTTGTCGCCCATGAAGCGGGCGACGAGCTCTGTCGCCGGCCGCGTCGCGATCGTGAGCGGATCGGCGATCTGCTGGATCCGGGCGTCGTTCATGACGACGATCCGGTCGGCCATCGACAGCGCCTCTTCCTGGTTGTGCGTGACGTGGATGAACATCAGCCCGAGCGGGCGCTGGAGGTTGCGCAACTCGCCGCGCATCCGGAGCTGGAGCAGCCGGTCGAGATCGCCGAGCGGCTCGTCGAGCAGCAGCGCCTTCGGTTTCGTCACGAGCACGCGGGCGAGCGCGACGCGCTGCTGCTGGCCGCCGGAAAGAGCGCGCGGCTTACGGCTCGCGAGCTCGGTCAGCCCGACCATCTCGAGCGCCTCCATCGCCCGCGCACGACGCGCGTGCTTGGGCATCTTGTCCATCTTGAGACCGAAGGACACATTGTCGAGCACGCTGCGGTGCGGGAAGAGGGCAAAGTGCTGGAACACGGTCGTCGTCGGCCGCTTGTGCGGCGGCAGGCCTCCCAGCGACTGCCCGTCGAGGACGATGTCGCCACCGGTCGGGTACTCGTGCCCGCCGATCATCCGGAGCGTCGTCGTCTTCCCACAACCCGAGGGGCCGAGCAGCACGACGTACTCGCCGTGATCGACATGCAGGTTGACGTCGTCGACGGCGACGACGCCGCCTGTGAATTCCTTCGTGAGGGCGATCAGGTCGAGACCCGATCCCCGCTGCTCGGAGGGGGCGGCTCCTGCCGCCCCCTCCGTAGGACCGACTGCGTCCTCAGTCATCCACGCTCAGGCGCTGAGGAAGTCGTTCCAGCGCTTGATCTGGAAGGTGCTGTTCGTGAAGTAGGAGTTCCATGACGAAAAGGGGCCGATGCGCTGCGCGAACGAGCCTCCGTCTCGCACCGAGCCCTTCTTGATGTCTCCGACCTTGCCGGTGATGCCGGGCAGGTCGCGCGCGGCGGGCTTGCCGTTGTACCAGAAGTCGTACTCGTCGGCCTTGAACGGGATCCCGCCCGCGGGGTTCGCCGCACCCTTCGTCTTGATCCAGTTGAGCAGCGTGCCGCCGTTCCCGATGTAGTACCCCTGGCGCATGATGGTGGCGCCGAGCCAGCCGTCGTACATCCAGTTCAGATAGTCGTAGCAGGCCTGCAGCTTCGCCGGGTCGCTTGCGACATGGGCCGCGATCCCGTTGGAGCTGCACCAGCCGCGGAACCCCGTGGGCGGAGCCGCGTACTTGACGTTGACGCCCTGTGCCACGAGCAGCGCCACGGCCGGCGACCACATCGACTCGACGACGACCTCCTTCGAGGCCATCAGGTTGACCGACTCGTTGAAGTTCGCCCAGTACGCCCGGAACTGTCCGGCCTTCTTGTACTTGGTGGCGACCTTGACGACGCGGTCGATCTCGGCGGTCGTCATGTTGCCCATGTCCCTGGGCTTGAAGATCCCGAGCGCCTTCAGCGCGTTGCCGATGTCCTGCATCACGATGGCGGGGTCCTTCAGCAGCGCGACCTTGCCCTGCCACTTCTTGTTGAGGAGCTCTTCCCAGCCGACCTTGTTCGGCTGCTTGGTGATGATGTCGGCGTTGTACCCGACCGAGTCGGCGTTGAAGTGGGCCGGGGTGCCCACGATGTAGCGCGGCATCTCCTGGCTGTACGGCTTCCCGGTCTTCTCGTTGATCCACTGCACGATGTCCTTGTTCGTCTTCGGCGCCTCCTTCGTGAGCGGCAGTCCGCTCGTTCCCTGCTTGAGGAAGAGCGCCCGGAACGGTGCATCGCCGTCGCCGTAGGTTGCATGCGCCGAGCTCGGGTTAACCTTTCCCCAAGCGAACAGCTTGTAGAGATGGGGCCACGCCGTGATCTTCGTCGTGTCGACCGGCATCAGGTTATTCGCCGACCAGGCCTGGATGTCCTGGTAGTTGTAGCCGCCGAAAATGTCGAACGTCTCCGGCGCGGTGATCGCCTTCTGCGCCTCGGTCACCGGGTCGGTCGCCGTCACCACAACCGAGAAACCGAGATCCTTCTTGATCCGCTTCGCGACTTCGGGCGTCGGGAACTCGACACCGAGCGAAATCACCCGCAGGGTGCCCGTGAACTTGCCGGCCTTCGACGTCGCGGCTGCGGCCGCCCCTGCGAGCCCGCCGAGACCTGCCACAGCGGCTGCGCCGACGCCGCCGCGCTTGAGCAGCTCGCGACGGGACATCCCGTTGCCGTCTTCCGCAGGTGTCGTCTCCGCCACGGAGTACGAGAGCTGCTTGACGAACTCGTCTACATCGAGCTCGTAGTCCTCACCCATGTACTTCAACTCCTTTCGCCTCGCCGCCCCGCTGGAGAATCACACGCCGCAAGACACCGTGGGCTGTCCTCACGACCCAGAGAAGCCGTGTATACAACCCGCGGGTGCGCAGGTCAACTGACGTCCGGGGTCGATGACGTCACTCGCCTCCGGCGGCGAGCTCACGGGCCACCTGGACCATCCGCGGGACGAGGGCGGCGACGACCCGCTCGCCGGTCTCGCGCCGCGCCTTCGTCGCATCGCCGACGACCCCCGAGGCGCTGATGTCCCGCAGCATGTCCATCGGCACGACCACGCCCGGGCCCTTGTGGGTCATGCCGTACTTGCCGAAAGACGTCCACGGCAGGCCCGCTGCCCGCACGGTCTCGCCGCGGTCGAAGGCGTCCCGGCTCGCCTCGGACTCGATCACCCGCTGGCCGAGCGCGAGCGCGATCGAGGTCTCGGCCTCCTCGGCGTGGATCATCGGCCCCTCGATCTCGGCGAGGATGTCGGCCGCGAGGTCCCACCACTGGACGAGGAAGACGCGGCGGCCGGTCGTCTCCATCGCGTAGTTCACGGCGACCGTGAGTGCGGCGATGTTGCCGCCGTGCCCGTTGACGGCAATCAGGCGCTTGAAGCCGTGATGGGCGAGCGAGTCGCACACCTCTCGAAAGACCGTGAGGAACGTCGTCGTCGAGAGCCTCAGGCTGCCCGGGAACTGCATGTGGTACCAGGAGAGCGTCACGTTCAGGGTCGGCGCGACGAGCAGGCGGACGCCTTCCCCTTCGCCCGCCTCGGCGGCGAGCCGGCAGAGCTCGCGCGCGATCAGGCAGTCGGTGTCGAGCGGCATGTGTCGCCCGTGCTGCTCGGTCGAGCCGATCGGGATCAGGACGGCATCGATGCCGTCCGCTTGCGCGGCCTCCACCTCCGGCCACGTCATCCGCTCGAGGAAGTGCTCGGTCACGCGTCCTCCTCGCAGGCGACGTTGACGTAGCCCGACCGGAACGGGCGCTCCTCGCCCGAGTCGGGGTCGAACGCGTGACGCCAGACGCAGCCCGTGTCGTTCGTGAGCAGGTGGATCGAGACCGATGTCTCCGCCGACGTCGTGCGGACGCGGTGGATGTCGTCGGTGGGCGGGATCAGGGCGTAGAAGTCGCCCGGCTCGAGGGCGCGGCGCTCGACCAGCTCGAGACTGCCGTTCCGCCGCGCGTAGATCTCCTCGTCCTGGGTGCCGCGGTAGAGGCCGACGAGACCCCAGGCGAGGTGGTCGTGCACGGGCGTCTCCGCATCCGGCGGGATGACGAGCGAGAAGAGGGAGAGCGACCCGTCGCCGGCCCGGAAGAGGAGCCACTGCCCGATGCCGCCGCCCATCCCGCTTCCGGGCGCGTCGGCGCGGTACTCGTCGGGGAGCCATACCGGGTCGGAGAGAAGCTCTGCGAAGCGCGGCCGGATCGCGTCGCACGCCGCCTCGGGGGACGGCGCCTCGCGCGCTGCAGCGCGCACGTGGTCGACGAACGCACGCAGCTCTGGCGTGTCGAGGACGAACTCGTCTTCGGTCACTCTGCCCATCGGACTCTCCTCTCCGGCTCGGGTCGCGCGCGTGCGACAAGCGCCCTCTGCACGCCCTCGAGGACGAGGTACGCGAGCGCGCCGATCGCAACGCCCCAGGCCACCTTGACCCAGGAGTGTGGCAGCGCGTAGTAGACGCCCACGGCGGCCACCGTCGCGGCGACAGCGGCAACGTTGACGCCGTGCAGGAAGCGG
The DNA here is from genome assembly GCA_041499745.1 of Gaiellaceae bacterium. GTDB lineage: Bacteria > Actinomycetota > Thermoleophilia > Gaiellales > Gaiellaceae > Palsa-739. The sequence goes on along the minus strand of JBGQKY010000061.1, from coordinate 2,721 downwards.
TAACGGCCGTGCGGCTCGTACAGCGCCGCGACATCCACCTGCTTTCGCCGGACAACCAGGTAATCGGCGAGGATGACGCCCGTCAGCGGCGCCGCCACGTTGCCGAGGTGCACGATCCACTTCTGCGCGTGGTCGACGAAGCCCGGGAAGGCGGAGAGCGCGATCGCGGCGCCGGCGACGAGGACACTCGAGCGGAACCGGCCCAGCTTTGGCACCGAGTTCACGAGCGAAAGCCCGGCCGTGTAGACGTTCGCCACGTTCGCGGCCAGGGACTGCACGACGATCGCGACGAGGACGAGGGCGAGCACCGCGTCGACCTTCGTCAGGCCCGCGACCGCGACGAAGGGATTCTTCTCGCCGGTGGCTGCGGCGGCGTACCCGCCGACGAACGTGGTGACCACTGCGCTCGTCACAGCCGATCCGAACAACGCGATCCGCATGTCGCGGCGCGACCTCGTGTAGCGGCAGACGTCGGCGATGTTGGCGACGAGCGTGAGCGAGGCGCCGCACATCACGGTCACGTAGGTGGCAAAGCCGACCCAGGTGAAGTGCTGGTCCGGCGAGCGGAAGACGCGGTGGACGGCGAAGCGGGGATCGTCCGAGGCGAGGTAGAGCGCGAGCAGCACGCCGGTGAGCGCGAGCGACAGCGGCAGCACGACACGCAGGACGTAGCGCATCACGTCGAAGCCGAGCACCGCCAGCGCCGCGTGCACAAGCGCGAGACCGATCGCGATGGGTACGAGCGGCAGCCGGCGCCCTGTCATCGTCTGGACGATCGCCTGGAACCCGTAGGCGCTTGTCAGAGCCTGCGCCGCGAACCAGTACGTCGCCGCCACGACGCGGTACGGCGAGCTGAGGAGACGCGCACCCCAGAAGCCGAGCGTCGCCCGCAGCGCCACCTGCCCCGGAAGGCCGTGGTCGACGCCGACCTCGGCGATCGTGATGAGAAGCGAGAACGCGAGCGCCTGACCGAGCACCATCGCCGCGACCGCCCACCAGAGCGGCAGGCCTCCGGCAGCGACTGCGAGCGCGCCGAGCAGATACATCACCGGGTTGAGAAAGAAGGTGAAGTTGATCGCGAAGAGGTCGCGCCACCCGACCGTGCGGAGCTCCGCCGGGATCGGCTCGACGCCGAACTCCTCGACCGCGGGCACTACGTTTTCGCTTCCGCCGCCGCTCCCCCGCCGACGGCGGCCGCGCCTGCGGCGAGGCCGTGCCGGGTGAAGAAGTCGATCACGACGCGGTTGTGCTCGGCCGTGTTGTCGAAGACCGTCGAGTGATTGGAGCCCTGGATCACGTGCTTCTCCGCACCCGGGATCCCGTCCGCGATCGCCTGCTGGCCGGCACCGGCCGGGCCCTGGTCCCACGGCGTCATCGTCACGTCCTCGTCGCCGCCGAGGACGAGCGCGGGCGAGGTGATCTTCGGCAGCCACTCGCGGAGATCCATGTCGCACATTGCCTCGCACGCCGCGGTGAAGACCTCGATCCGGTTGGAGTCGCGGAGGATCTGCTGGATCGTGTCGATCGCGGCGACACCGTCCGGCGTTTCGAGGAACGCCTTGGAAAGCGCCTGCCAGGAGATCAGCTCGGCGAGGATCCGGCTGCCCGGCCCGTCCGGGTCCAGCGTCGCGATGTCGATCCAGTTCTTGAAGACGAGCCGGCCGGCGAGGCCGAGCTTCGCGGCGGCGCAGTTGACGACGACGGAGGCGGTGCGCTCCGGGTACTTGCCGGCGAAGACGATCGCGATCATCCCGCCCATCGACGTGCCGTGGACGTGCGCCTCGCGAATGTCGAGCGCGTCCAGCAGCCCGGCGACATCGTCCGCCCAGACCTCCATGTCGTAGTGCTGGACCGGCCGGTCGGACTTGCCGTAGCCGCGCATGTCGAAGTCGACGACCTTGAAGCGCTTTGCGAGCTCCGGTGTCGCGGGCGCGAAGTTGAAGTGCCCGAATCCCGCGCCGTGGATCTGCACGACGGGCTCGCCCTCACCCGAGATCTCGTACCAGAGGTCGACGCCGTTGACGTGCGCTGTGCCCTCCATCCGCTCCTCCCGAGTCGCTTTCCGTCGCGAGTATCGCACGCTGTCCGACATTGGTTCAGACTCGCCCGCACGACCTCTTCGGCCGAAAGGAGCACCGATGCCCCGCCGCGTGATCGACCTCTCCCAGCCGCTCTCGCGCGAGTCGCAGCTCCACCCGTTCTTCCCGCCGACGCAGATCCTCCGTCACATCCAGCACACCGACGCCGCGCCCGGCGACCCGTCCTTCAGCGCCGAGATCATCATCACGTCGAACCACGCTGCGACGCACGTCGACGCCTTCGGGCACTACCAGCCCGGCGGCGCATCGCTCCAGGAGATGCCGCTCGACACGTTCTGCGGCGAGGCGATCTGCGTCGACATCCGCGAGTACCCGGGCGGACACGACGTCACGGCCGACGAGGTTGCAAAGGCAGTGGACGCGAGCGGCCAGAAGCTGCGTGACGGCGACACCGTCCTCTTCTGCAGCGACCACTACAACCGCACGGCCGGAACGCCTGCGTTCCTCGACGGCTTCAACGGCATCTCGGCCGAGGCGGTGCACTGGCTGGCGGACCGGAACGTGAAGATCTTCGGCGTCGAGACGATCAGCCCCGACCTCGTCTACCTGACCGACCGGTACCCGACCCACCGGGCCTGTGCACAGCGCGGGATCACGCACTACGAGAACCTGAACAACCTGG
>JBGQKY010000060.1:0-14185 GCA_041499745.1 Gaiellaceae bacterium | reverse complement strand
GTTCCTGGGTCGCGAGCACCAAGCGATGGAAGGACGCAGGGAGCGCCGATAGTTCAACTATCGGCGCGACTGAGGACGCCCCAGCGCGCCGCGTGATCGCGGGCCAGGGGCCCGGCGAACGTTGCCGGTTACATCACTAGCCGCGGCCGCTGACGTCGAGGCCGCTCGCAGCGACGATCGCAAGCGCCACGTCAGGCAGGCGACCCGTATCGGAGGCGACGAGGACACGCTTGCGCCCGCGCCGGTCCGTGACGCAGCGCCAGGCCGTGCCGCCGGCCGCCACCGCAGACCAGTGCACCTTGTTCCCGCCGACCTGAAGCGTCTTCTCGGCCCGGCCCCAATCGGCGCAGGCGACACCACGCGGAAGCGGCGAGACCTGCCACGAGAAGCTCCGCTTGGTCCAGCGCCACAGACCCTTGCGCACTCGCACGCGATTCGTGAACGTCACCGAGAGGACGCCGCCGCGGATGCTCGCGCCCGACCGGTAGCGATAGAAGAGCGGCGTGCGCGCCGGGAGGAACAACGGCCCGCCGGACTTCGCCGACAGCGTCGCGCGGAGGGGCGCCGGTACCCAGCTCCAGGCGGGCGTGAACACCGCGGACGCGCCTCCGACGAACACCGAGGCGAGGGCGGCCGCCGCGGTGAGCGTCGTGAGACGGGCGATCACTGGTGGCTGCGCAGCTGATCGAGCAAGCCGCGCCGGCGCCGCGGCCCCGGCGCCGCGAGGAAGCCGGCGAGCCTCGCGCTTTCATCCTCGTCGAGTGAGACGGCCGCGCGCGCGACGCCGTCGTCCCAGACGCTGAAGCGCACCTGGGGCTCGTCACCGAAGTAGCGCGAGACACGTAGAGCCCGGCCCGCGCTGTTTCGGTGCGGCCGGAAGAACTCGACGAGCTTCGTCCGCTGCGCGGTGCCGCACCAGGGACAGAAGCGGAAGCTCGCTTCGACGTCCTCGCCGCACCGCGAGCAGGAGGTCATCAGCAGAGCCTATTCTCCGGAGCCGGCCTTTTCGATCCGTAGCTTGCCGTCGAGTCGGATCTCGACCGCCAGCACCTCGCCCATGACCCAGTCGCCGTGGCGCTCCACGAGGTCCGACTCCTCCGCCGGCAGCGTCAGCACGATCCGGTCGCTCAGCTCGAGCCCCTGTTCCTTCCGCAAGGAGTTCACCTGCCGGATCAGGTCGTAGCCGCGGCCCTCGAGCAGCAGCTCGTCGTCGAGACCGAGCTCGAGCGCAACGGTCACGCCCTCGGCCGACGCGATCGCAAAGCCTTCGCTGCCGCCGCGCTCGACGAGCACCTCGTCCGGCTCGAGCTCGTGGCCCGCCGCGCGGAAGCGGCCGCCCTCGAGCTCCTCGAAGTCGCCCGAAGAAAGCGCCTGCTGCACCGCGCGGAGCTCCTTCCCGAGCCGCGGCCCGAGGAGGGGCAGGTTCGGCTTCACGCGGAGCTCCGCTTCGACGCGGTCGAACGAGACGTCTTTCACGCGCACCTCGTCGGCGATCTCCTCCGCGTGCGTCTGCGCGCCGTGAGCGCCCTCGACCACGAGCCGCCGCAACGGCTGGCGGAGCTTCAGGTGCGACGTCGCGCGCGCCTGGTGGGCGAGTGTGACGACGCGGCGCACGTCGGCGATCTCATCGAGCAGCGTGCGGTCCGGCTCGACGACGTCGGGCCAGCCGGCGAGGTGCACCGACTCCGGTCCGTCCACCACGAGGTTGCGCCAGAGATGGTCGGTGAGGAACGGCATGATCGGCGCCGCGCCGCGCAACGACTGCACGATCGCGTACCAGAGCGTTCGCAACGCAACGTCGTCACCGTCCCAGAAGCGGCGCCGCGACCGGCGGATGTACCAGTTCGAGAGATCGTCGACGTACGCCTCGTAGGAAATGATCACCTCGTTCGCGAGGTAGCGGTCGTACGACACGGTCGCGTCGGCTACGAACGCGTGCGTGCGCTCGACGAGCCAGCGGTCGAGCGGCTTCAGATCGCCCGTCGGCTCGAGCTCCGACCACGACGGCCGGAAGCCCACGATGTTCGCGTACGAGACGAAGAACGACACCGAGTTCCAGAGCGTCAGCAGCCCGCGCTTGATCTCGTCCGCGGGGCCGAAGCCGAAGAGGAGGTTGCGATCCAGCGGCTGCGCCGAGTACTGCCAGCGCATCACGTCAGCACCCATGCGCGTGAACGCCTCCTCGGCGGTGATCATGTTCCCCCACGAGCCGTGCATCTCGCGGCCCGTCTCGTCGAGCATCTTCTCGTAGCCGAGCACCTTCTTGAACGGCGCCCGGCCGGTGAGGACGACCGACATGAAGAGCTGCGAGTAGAACCACAGCCGGATCTGCTCGCGCATCTCGGAGACCCAGTCGGCCGGGAACCACTTCTCCCAGTACGGATGGTCCGGCAGGTCGGCGTGGGTGAGGCCGCGCGCGGCGCCGGTCGCATAGCCCTCCGGAATCCACGTCGGGTTCTGCCAGCCGAGCGTAGAGAACGGGACGATGCCGGCGTCGAGCCACACGTCGCCGACCTCCTTCACGCGCTCGACCGGCTCGCTGCACTGATCGCAGCGGATCGGCACCCTGTCGATCCAGGGCCGTCGCAGCTCCTCGAGCTGGTCGAGACCTTCGAGCGCGCGCTCCTCGAGTTCGGCCTTCGAGCCGATCACGTTCAGGTGCCCGCACGCGCACGGGTAGAACGGCAGCGGAAGGCCGTAGTAGCGGCGGCGCGAGATGTTCCAGTCGTCCATGTTGCGCAGCCAGTCGTCCATGCGCTTGCCCATGTACTCGGGCGTCCATTCGACCGTCGCGTTCGCGTCGAGCATCGGCTGCCGCAAGTCCTTCACGGAGATGAGCCAGTCGTCCGCGATGCGGAAGATGAGCGGCGTCTCACAACGCCAGCAGTGCGGATAGCGGTGCTCGTAGAGGCCCGCGTCGACGAGCAGCCCGCGCTCGCGCAGGTCGCCGACGATCTGGTCGGCCGACTCGATCGTCGAGAGACCGTGCAGCCAGCCGTAGTCGTCGTAGAAGTGACCGGCCTCGTCGACCGGCATCAGGATCGGCAGGCCCTCGCGCTTGCCGAGGTCGAAGTCCTCGCCTCCGCAGCCCGGCGCGATGTGGACGATACCGGTCCCCTCTTCGAGCGAGACCTCGTCCCACTCGATGACGCGGTGCTCGACGGCGGCGCCCGGCGGGAGCGTGTCGAAGGGGCCCTGGTAGCGCCAGCCCACGAGCTCCGAACCGCGCAGCGTCTCGCGGAAGGTCTCGTCCGGGTGGCGGGCGACCGCCACCCACTCGTCGTTCGAGCGCCGTCCGTACTCCGCCTCAGGGTTGACCGCGGCGGCGACGTTCGCCGCCAACGTCCACGGCGTGGTCGTCCAGATCACGAGCGACTCGCCGCGACGGTCGAGCAGCGGCAGGCGGACGAAGAGCGACGGATCGGCGCGGTCCTGGTAGACGCCGGACATCGTCAGCTCGTGCTGCGAGATCGACGTCCCGCAGCGCGGGCACCACTCGGTCGAGCGGTGGCCCATGTAGAGCCATCCCTGCTCGTGCACCCGCTTGAGCATCCGCCAGACGTACTCGATGTTCGTGTCGCTGAACGTGAAGTAGTCGTTGCCCCAGTCCATCCACTGGCCGAGGCGCTTCGAGGCCTGGGTCAGCTCCCGAGAGGACCAGACGACGACGTCGCGGCACTTACGAGCGAACTCCTCGAGCCCGTACTCCTCGATCTCGTGCTTCGAGTTGAGGCCGAGCTCGCGCTCGACCCCCACCTCGATCCAGAGTCCCTGGCAGTCGAAGCCGTTCTGGTAGCGCTCGTCGAAGCCGCGGAGGGCCTTGTAGCGCTGGAAGACGTCCTTCAGGGTCCGGCCCCAGGCCGTGTGGACGCCCATCGGCTTGTTGGCCGTCACGGGCCCGTCGAAGAAGGAGAAGACCGGGCCGCCGCGGTTCCGCTCGCGAAGCTTTGCAAAGATCCCCTCCGACTCCCACCAGGCGAGGATCTCCTCCTCGAGGGCGGGATGGTCGGGCACCGTCGGCAGCGGCTGGAAGACTTGCTCGGCCATCGGGAAGCGAAGTGTAGAGAGGAGCGTTCTCTCTCTTGGAGGATCGGGTAACCGGTCCTCCTCGACGAAAAAACGAAAGGAACGCTGAATGGCAACCGATGTGACCGATGCGACGTTCGAGAACGAGGTCCTCCAGGCCGACAAGCCGGTGCTCGTCGACTTCTGGGCCGAATGGTGCGGCCCGTGCCACGCCGTCGCCCCCGTGCTCGAGCGGATCGCCGAGGAGAAGAACCTGAAGCTCGTCAAGGTGAACATCGACGAGAATCAGGACCTGGCGACGCGCTACGGGATCCAGTCGATCCCGAACATGATCCTCTTCGAGGACGGCCAGCCGAAGGCGAATGCCGTCGGGGCCATGCCGAAAGGGATGCTGGAGCGCTCGCTCGGGCTCGGCGAGTGAGGATTCGGGGCAGGGGGCCGGAAGGCCCTCTGCCTGGCCTCTTCCTAGGAGTCCCGGGTGTCCAGGAAGCTCAGGAAAGCCGCGTGCTTGGCGAGGAAGTCCTCGATCTCGGCGACGCCGGCTCCGGCCCAGTCCTCGAGCCAGGTGTCGGCGAGGTCGTCCTCGATGCGATGAAGGCCGCGTTCGCTCATGTCGAGATGATCGGCGCGGTGCCGTGCACCTGCCATAGGCCGTTCGGCTCAACTTGGCGGCCGTGAGGACCCACGTCTTTCTGGTAGGGAACCCTCGATCGAGGGACGGGGTGTAGGCCCATGCCCCGCTCCTCCGCGACCCAGCACGAGCTCACGCGGATCGAGTTGCTCGCCGGGCTCCCCGGCGAGGTGCTCATGAAGCTCGCAAAGCAGATGGAGCGGCTGGAGGTCGCGCCGGGGACGGCCATCGTCCACGAGGGCGAGCCGGGCGACCGCTTCTACGTCCTCTTCGCCGGGATGCTCTCGGTCTCGAACACCGCCATGGGCGGACGCGGGGTGCTGCGCCCGGGCGACTACTTCGGCGAGGTCTCCGTGACGATGAACATGCCGCGGACCGCGACAGTGACGGCGATCACGCCGGCGGTCGTCGCGAGTTGCGACCGTGCGACGTTCGACGAGTTCCTACGCCCGCTCTTCGCCGACGACGCCTGACCAAGTGACAACTTGTCACTTGGCTTCGTGGACGACGGCGTCGTTGAAGCGCGGCCAGGCCTCGATCGCCCAGTCGCCGAACTCCCGGTCCGTCAGCACGCCGCAGGCGAGACCCGCGTCCGGATCGACCCAGAGGAAGGTGCCGGCCGCGCCGAAGTGCCCGAACGTGCGAGGCGAGCTTCGCGCGCTCGTCCAGTGCGGCGACTTGTGGTCGCGCAGCTCGAACGTGAGCCCCCAGTCGTTGGGATCCATGCGCCCGAAGCCAGGCAGCACTCCTGCCAGCCCCGGAAACTGTACGGATGTCGCCTCGTCGAGGGTCTCGGAGACGACGAGCGTCGGCGCGAGCAACTCCCGCCCGAGCTTCAGCAGGTCGTCGAGCGGGCCGCGGTAGCCCCACGCCGGCGAGCCGTGTAGCGCCCCGGCGAGCCGGAGCGGGCGGACGACCGCATCGCGGAGGTACTCGGCGAACGGCATCCCGGCACGCTCGCCCACGCGCTGCGCGGCGAGCTCGATCCCGTAGTTCGAGTAGATGCGGCGCTTCCCCGGCGGCATCAACGGCGGGCCTTCCTCCGTGGGCAGCCCTGACGCGTGCGCGAGCAGATGGCGAAGCGTCGATCCCTCGGGCCCGGCGGGCTCGTCGAGGTCGACGGTTCCCTCCTCGAGCGCGACGAGCGCCGCCAGCCCGGTCAGCAGTTTCGTCACGGAAGCCCAGCCGACCTCGACGTCGCGCGGGCCGTGCACTCGGAGCTCGCCGTCGGCGCGCGTCACTCCGGCGGCCGCCGTCCCCGCGCCCCACGCATCGATGGTTCGCAGGGCATCCACGGCGGGTGATACTAGGCACATGGATCGGCGCCTCGTCTCGTCCGGCTCGTCGTTCGAGGAGCGCTGGGGCTACAGCCGGGCCGTCGTGACTGGTGACCGGATCTTCGTCGCGGGCACGGCGCCGATCATGCCGGGCGACGCGGACCCGCCGAGCGGGCCGTACGAACAGATGCACCGCTGCCTCGAGATCGTCGGCAACGCACTTCGCGAAGCGGGCGCGGGATTCGAGCACGTCGTGCGGACGCGTGTGTACGTCACCGACGCGAGCAATGCACCCGAGGCGATGCGCGCCCACGGCGAGGTCTTCGGCTCGGTCCGCCCCGCATGCACCGGGATCGTCTGCGGCCTGCTCGACCCGCGCTGGCTCGTGGAGATCGAGGTAGAGGCGGTCGTCTCGTGAACCAGGTCTATCCGCCGTCGATCACCGGCAAGGGCAGCCGGTTCGCGGCGGGCGGCAGCGTGCTCGACCACGCCTTCGGCAAGAGCGACCCGTACACCCTCGGCGTCGAAGAGGAGTACATGCTGCTCGACGCGGAGACATTCGACCTCGTCCAGCACATCGACACGGTGCTCGCCGCGGTCTCGGGACACGAGCTGGAGCCGCGCATCAACCCCGAGCTCATGCAGTCGGTGCTCGAGGTCGCGACGCCGGTCTGCCACACGCCCGCGGACGTCGCCGAGCAGCTTCGCACCCTGCGTGCATTCGTCTGCGACGTCGCGCGCGAGCGCGGCATGCGCGTCGGCTCTGCCGGCACCCATCCGTTCTCGCTGTTCGAGCGGCAGCGCATCACGGCGAAGGACCGCTACCGCGCGATGGTCGACCGGATGCAATACATCGCCCGCCGCGAGCTGATCTTCGGGTTGCACGTGCACGTCGCCGTCGACGATCCGGAAAAGGCGATCCAGGTGGTGAATGGGCTGCTCGCACACCTCGCCGAGCTCGTCGGGCTCTCCGCGAACTCGCCCTTCTGGCGCGGCGAGCCGACCGGCCTGCACTCCTCCCGGCACATGGTCTACGCAGCACTCCCGCGGTCCGGCCCTCCGCCGCGCTTCCGGAGCTACGAGGACTACGCGGAGGTCGTCGGCCAGCTCGAGCGGACGGGCTGCATCGCGGACTACACGCACATCTGGTGGGACATCCGCCTCCATCCGCGGCTCGGCACGATCGAGATCCGCATCTGCGACGGCGTCACTCAGCTCGAGGACGTGATCGCGATCACCGCACTCTGCCAGGCGCTCGTCAAGCACTACTCCGAGCGATACGACGCCGGCGAGGAGATCCCGTCGTTCCACCGCATCCTGACGACCGAGAACAAGTGGCTCGCGGCGAGGTACGGGATCGACGCGCCGGTGATGGATCTCGCCACCGGGCGCCGCAACCGCGTTCCGTTGGCCCAGCTCGTCCGCCGCACGCTCAAGCTCGTCGAGCCGCACGCACGCGAGCTCGGCGCGGAGCGTGAGCTCGGAGGCATCGAGAACATCCTCCAGCGCGGCAACGGCGCCGACCGCCAGCTGCGGGTCTTCAACGCGAACCGGGACATCGTCGAGGTGGTCCGGGAGATCGCCGAGCTCACGGAGGTCGGCGCCGGGGTCCAGGCCACGTGATGCTCGACGTCGGAGACAGGATCCCGGAGGCTCGCGTCTGGACGACGCCGCAGGAGAGCGCGACGCTCGCAGAGCTGGTCCGCGACGGTCCCGTCCTGCTGCTCTTCTACCTCTTCGACTGGTCCTCCACCTGAACGAGCGAGATGGAGCTCCTGCGTGACAGGAGCGAGGAGTTCCGCGAGGCGGGAGTCCAGCCGTACGCGATCTCGCGCGACTCGCCCTACACGCACGTCGCGTGGATGCAGGCGCTCGACCTGGACTTCCCGCTGCTCTCGGACTTCAACGCGGAGGCGACGAAGGGCTTCGGCGTCGCGTTCGAGTTCCGCGGCCTGCGCGACGTCTCGCAGCGGTCGGCGTTCCTGATCGGCCGCGACGGCGTCGTCCGCGGCGCGTGGAGCTACGAACTGGCCGAGCTGCCGGACTTCGACGAGCTGCTCACGGCGGCGAAGACCTTGCTGGGGTCTGACAGCACGTAGCGGCGTATAGCCTGAGCGGGTGTTCGTGCTGTTGGTGCGTCAGGGCTTCAACGTCGCCCTGCTGATCTCCGGCGCGCTGATGCTCGGACTGCTCGCGATCACGACGCACGCAACCTGGTTCGAAGGGTCGAAGACCGGCATAGGCGTTGTCCTGGCGGCGGAGGGTCTTCTGCTCATGACGGACTGGCGCGGAGCCCGCCGGCTCACGCTCGCGCGGCTCCAGCGCCCGCGGACGGCCGGCAGCCGACGCTCGGTGCGGCGGCGCCTCGTCCGGAGCGCCTCCTCGCTGGCGCTGCAACTCCTGGGGCTCGCGTGGCTGGCGGCGGGAGCGCTGACGGCCGGGCTGGGCCTGCAGCAGCTTGCCTGAGCCAACCTATGAGTTCTCGAGTGCGCGCCGGACGAGCACCTGCGCGAGGTGCGCGCGGTACTCGCTGCTGGCGCTTGCGTCGGCGGGCGGCATGGTGTCGTCGGCGGCATGCGCAGCGGCGTCGGCCGGTGAGGCTCCATCGGCGAACGCGTCCTCGACGCTCCGCGCGCGCAGCGGGGTCGGCCCCATGCTGGCCAGACCGATGTGCACGCGTCCGTCGACACGGGCCGCGGCGACGCCGACCGTCGCCCAGTCGGGCGCACGCCGCACGTATTTGAGGTACGTCCCTGCTGCCTTCGGCACCCGGATCTCGGTGAGCACCTCCTGGTGCTCGAGTGCGTTATGGAACGGGCCCGTGAAGAACGCCGCCGCCGGGATCGTCCGCTCTCCCTGTGGCCCGCGCGCGACGAGCTCGGCGTCGAGCGTGAGCAGGATCGTTCCGAGGTCAGAGGCTGGATCGCCGTGGGCGACCGAGCCGCCGATCGTGCCGCGGTGGCGCACCTGCGGGTCGCCGATGAGCGCGGCGGCCTCTCCGATCACCGCGCAGTGCTCCCTGAGCACCGGATCGCGGATGAGCTCCGCATGCCGGGTGAGCGCACCGATCGCGATCCGGTCGCGGTTCGCGGTCACGTAGCGCAGGTCGTCGAGTCGACCGATGTCGACGAGCAAGGACGGGCGCGAAAAGCGCAAGCGCATCGTGGGTATGAGCGAGTGCCCGCCTGCCAGGAGCTTCGCGTCCTCGTCGCGGCCGAGCAGCGCGACCGCTTCGTCGACCGACCCCGCCCGCACGTACTCGAAGGCGGCAGGGATCATGCTCCCGCCCTCGCCGCAGCCTGCACTGCCTTGACGATGTTGTGGTACCCGGTGCAGCGGCAAAGGTTGCCCTCGAGGCCGTCGCGGATCTCCACCTCAGACGGGTTCGGGTTCTCGTTCAGGAGCGAGATCGTGGCCATCACAAACCCTGGCGTGCAGTAGCCGCACTGCAGCGCATGCTGCTCGTGGAACGCCTGCTGAACCGGGTGCAGCTCGTCGCCCTGCGCGAGACCCTCGACTGTCGTCACCTCGCAGCCCTCGGCTTGCACTGCAAAGACGGTGCACGACTTGACGGACTCACCGTCGACCAGCACCGTGCACGTCCCGCAGGAGGTCGTGTCACAGCCGACGTTCGTCCCCGTCAGTCCCAGCTGGTCGCGCAGGAAGTACGCAAGCAGCTGCCGCGGCTCGACGTCCGCCTCGCAGCGCGACCCGTTCACCGTGAGCGCGACTCTCGTCATGCCTTCGCCTCCTGGAGGGCGCGCCAGACGTTCTCGCCGTTGGCGGGCAGGTCGACGTTGCGCACTCCGAACGGCGTGAGAGCGTCGACGACGGCGTTGTGAACGGCGGGCGTCGCGCCGATCGTCCCCGACTCGCCGATCCCCTTCGCGCCGAGCGCATTCAGGGGGGTCGGCGTTTCCATCTCGACCGTCTCCCACGACGGGAGGTCGGCGGACGACGGGAACGCGTAGCCCACGAAGGTGCCGGTCAGGGGGTTCCCGTGCTCGTCGTAGACGAAGTTCTCGTAGAGCGCTTGCGCGACGCCGGTCGCGACCCCGCCGTGCACCTGCCCCTCCGCGATCAGTGGGTTGACCAGCGTGCCCGCGTCATCGACCGCGACGAGCCGCCGCAGCTCGACCCGGCCCGTCTCCGTGTCGACCTCGACGACGGCGATGTGGGCGCCGAAGGGAAAGCTCGGCTCAGCCTTGAACTCGTGCTCCGCCTTCAGCTCGGCGAGCCGCTCGTCGGCCGACGCGCGCGAGGCCAGGTCGGCCCACGAGATCCCTACCGAGGGATCGCCGGCCACGTGCAGGCGACCGGCGGCCGGGTCGAGCACGATGTCGGCCGGGCTCGCCTCGAGGTAGTCGGCGACGAGCTGCTTCGCCAGCTCCAGCACGTCGTCGGCTGCGAGCCTGGCCGCCGTCCCTCCGATCTGAGTCGACTTCGACCCGTAGGTACCGGTGCCCTTGGCGATCTCGTCTGTGTCGCCCTTGTGGACGGTCACGTCCTCGACGGGCAGCCCGAGCCGCTCGGCCACGATCATCGCGAACGTCGTCTCGTGGCCCTGGCCGTGGGAGAACGAGCCGGTGCGGAGTAGTGCGCCGCCGTCCCGCGTGATCTCGACCTCGCCGAACTCGGATTCGGAGATCCCGTTCGTGATCTCGACATAGCACGAGATGCCGATTCCGAGCTGCGTCGTGGCAGCCTGCTCGCGGCGGTGCCGCTGCTCGTCGCGCAGCTCGTCGTAGCCGACCGACCGCAGCGCCAGCTCGAGCGCGCCCTCATAGTCGCCCGAGTCGTAGACCGCATGGGACGCGGTCGTGTGCGGGAACGCGTCCTTCGGGATGAAGTTCCTCCGCCTGACCTCGGCCGGGTCCATCCCGAGCTCGGCCGCGAACGTGTCGATCGCACGCTCGATCGCCTGCGAGGCCTCGGGCCGGCCCGCGCCGCGGAAGGCCGAGATCGGTGTCGTGTTCGTCACCACCGAGCAACTCTCGAACTCGATCCGCGGGATCGCATAGACGCCGCTCGCCATGAGCCCTGTCAGGTTCGGCAGGAAAGCTCCGAGCGCCGCGTAGCCGCCGCAGTCCTGGATGACCTCGAGCCGGTAGGCGAGCACCTTGCCGTCGCGGGTCCCGCCGAGGGTGTACTCCAGGTGCGCGGCGCGGCCGTGTGGAAGCGCCACCATGCTCTCGCTGCGCGTTTCCGTCCAGCGGACGGGCCGGCCGAGCCGGCGAGCCAGCCAGACGACGAGCACCTCCTCGACGTTGAGCATCTTCGCGCCGAAGCCGCCGCCCACGTCAGGGGCGACCACCCGGAGCTGCGCCGGATCGAGCCCGAGTGTCCCGGCGAGCACCATGCGGTCCTGGTGCGGCGTCTGCGTCGAGAGCCAGGCCGTGATCCGGCCGTCCGGTCCGAGCTCGGCGGCAGCCGAGCGCGGCTCGAGCGGGCACGGTGCCATGCGCGGGCTGACGAGCGTGCCCGAGACGACGACGTCGCATCCGTCGAAGAGCTTCTCGTCATGCTCGGGCGAGCCGGCGCGGGCTGCGACATTCGTGCCGGCCTCCGGGAATAGCAGCACCTCGTCCTTCGCGGCGTCGTGTGTGCTGACGACGGCCGGCAGCGGGTCGTAGTCGACGTGTACGAGCTCCGCGGCGTCCGCGCCGGTGGCGCGGTCGTCGCTGATCACGATCGCGATGATGTCGCCGACGAAGCGGACGCGGTCGACGGCGAGGAGCGGGCGTCCCATGCCCGGGTTCACTCCGGGGAGCGGCGGCGGCCCGAACACGCCGAGGTCCATGTCGGCCGCCGTCAGGACCTGGACGTTCGGGAGCGCTTCCGCCGCCGTGGCATCGACGCCGACGATGGTGGCGTGCGCGAGAAGCGAGCGAATGAACGTCACCGTGAGGGCACCCTCCAGGGGCAGGTTCTCCACGTAACGCCCTTCGCCCCGGAGAAAGCGGGGGTCCTCCTTACGGAGGACGCGATTTCCGAGAATGCTCAGGCGAGCAGCCTATCCGTCATTGCCCGGAGCGAACAACCGCGGCCGCCCGGCTATGGACGCAGGGGCGGGTAGTAGTTCTCGGCGCCGATCGCGGCGACGTCCTCGATCCACGACCCGTCATAGACCTCCGTCGGGCCCTGCGCGCCGGGGTCGACGAGCTGCCATGCCTGCCGCTTGTACGTCCAGTTCTCGGGCGCGAGGCGGTGTGCCTCGCGCCAGTGGCGCTGCGCCGCCTCGACCTCACCAAGGCGATGCAGGTGCTCGCCGAGCTCGAAGTGGGCCGCCGCCCGCGCCGTCTCCACCGACCGGGGCGTAGAGCGGGCGATCACCTCGTGCGGCTCGAGTGCCCAGGTGCTCTTCGCAAAAGCACCCTGAGTTCTTGGACGCTCCGCACTGCCCCTGGTTCGGTGGAGTCATGACGGCAGCGTCCAAAAGCACCGGTACGACTGCCGCCACAACCCGTGCCCCGCATCACGAACAGGCAGGGGTTCATCGCCGTGATCCGCCGGCGACACAGAATCGGTCGGTGAGCTTGCCTGACCTCAAGCGCCACTGACCGGCTTCGCGCTGCCGTGACATCACCCGGGCAACACGATCGGCGAGCAACAGGCTTCTAGAGTCCAAACAGCGCCGCGACTCCATCACTACGCGAGAGGCAACACGGCTCTGGGCACGACGTCGAGCCGCGTCAGCGGTCCTCTACATACCCATCGCGTGAAAGCCCGAGTCGACGTACAAGGTCGTGGCGGTAACGTTCTTCGCGCCGTCGCTCAGCAGGTACGCGGCTCCGGCGGCGACGTCGTCGGCGTCGATGTGGCGGCGAAGGGGTGCGCGCTCCTCGACGATCGCCTCCATCGTCGGGAAGCCGGCGATCGAGCGCGCGGCGAGCGTGCGTACGGGACCGGCGGAGATCGCATTGACGCGGATGTTCTTCCCGCCGAGATCCCACGCGAGGTACTTGACCGACGAGTCGAGAGCGGCTTTCGCGACACCCATGACGTTGTAGTGCGGCACCGCGCGCTCGCCGCCGAGGTACGTCATCGTCACGATCGACCCCCCGCCTGCCTTCTCCATCAGCGGCTCCGCGGCGCGGGCGCAGGCGACGAGCGAATACGCGCTGACGTCGAGCGCAAGCCAGAACCGGTCGCGCGGCGTGTCGGTGAAGCGGCCTTCGAGATCCTCGGCCGCCGCGTATGCAACCGAGTGCACGAGAATGTCGAGCTCGCCGTCGAAGGCGTCGCCCACCTCCGAGAACATACGCGCGATGTCGGCGTCCGAGCGCACATCGCACTCGGTGACGAGCGGCGAGTCGACTGTGGCGGCGAGCTCGCGGACGTTCTTCTCGATCCGGTCGCCCTGATACGTGAACGCGAGCTTCGCCCCGCCGCCGGCAAGTGCCTGCGCGATCGCCCAGGCGATCGAGCGCTTGTTGGCGACGCCGAGAATGAGCGCTCGCTTGCCCTCGAATGCTCCGGCCATGTCGGGCGATCCTACGGTACGCTCCGCACCCTTGCGCCGTGCCATTCCGCTCCTGGCCAGCTGCGCGGCGCTCGTCTGCGCTGTCCCTGCCGCCGCGCGCCTCGAGCCCGTCGAGCACTCCGGCCCGCGCGTGCACATCGGGACGTTCCCGTTCCAGACGGGCGGCGCGACACGCATCCGAGTTGTCGCCCGCCTCAGGCTGCCGCCGCTCACCGAACGCAGGCTCGCGCTGCACGCGCTGAGCGGCACAGTGTCGCGCGCGTACCTTCGCGCAGTCTCCGAGCAGCAGGCGCGTGCAGCGCGCCAGATCCGTGCGGCGATACCGCAGGCACGCATCGGCCGGTGCTTTCAGGTCGTGCTGAACGCGCTGACCGTGTCGCTGCCTGCTTCGCAGCTTCCCACGCTCGTTCGGCAGTCGTCGGTCACGAAGGTCTATCCGAGCGTCACGTACACACTCGCGCTCGACCGCTCGCCATCGATCATCGGCGCCGACGTCCTGCGACGCGCGACGAGCGCCGACGGAACCGGGATCAAGATCGCGATCGTCGACGACGGCATCGACCAGTCGAACCCCTTCTTCGATCCGGCGGGCTTCTCCTACCCGGCGGGGTTCCCGCTCGGGGACAGGAAGTACACGACTCCGAAGGTGATCGTCGCGCGCGTCTTCCCGGGTCCGAACGCAGGGAAGCCCGGCCGGCTCGCCGTCGATCCCGCTTCGTCGTTCCACGGCACGCATGTCGCCGGGATCGCGGCAGGTGACGCCGGGAC
>JBGQKY010000059.1:0-14266 GCA_041499745.1 Gaiellaceae bacterium | reverse complement strand
GTGCCCCGCCGGTGAGTGCCGGGCGATCAGGGATATCCAGAGCGTCGCGAGCACGATCACCGGTGGAGCGATGTGGTGGAGGTTGCTCGGGTGGGAACGTCCCAGAAAGTAGGTGTACGAAGAGATCCCGAGCGCAGTCGTCGCGGCGATCGCAGTCAGCTCGATACC
This sequence comes from Gaiellaceae bacterium, assembly GCA_041499745.1. Classification (GTDB taxonomy): domain Bacteria; phylum Actinomycetota; class Thermoleophilia; order Gaiellales; family Gaiellaceae; genus Palsa-739. Next base: position 14,098 of record JBGQKY010000059.1, on the reverse strand, counting down.
CGCTCCAGTCGGGCCACTGTCCTCCGAACCCGCGCGTCGCCACCGCGAAGATCACATGGCTTGCGACGACGACCGAAGCGAGCGGCTGGAGTTCGCGGAAAGCCTGTCCGGCTCGTTTTCGCAGAGGTCCTTCTTCGAGGGTCAACCGTAGGGCGACAACCGCGATGAATGCGCCGGTCGTGTACACGAACGTCTCGAAGCTCCAAATCGCGGATATGCCCACGAGGGCGAGCATCGCGACGGAGAACATCCGCCTCCCAGGGTCTTTCGCGGCCAGTACCGCGACCACGATCAAGACCCAAGGGAGACCAAAACGGAGCGGACCGACACTGCCATAGCGGACATGGGGACCGAGCCCCGTAAAGACGTTGGCGACCAGACAGACGCCGGTGCCGATAACGGCGTAGAGCTGCGACCGGCACCCGATCCGCAGGACGACGTAGATGAGGACGAACGCGAAGGCGGTCAGGAATCCGTTTACGAGCTGGAAGCTCCCGTACCCGATCGGGATCACCTCGAAGATGCCGGCCAGGAAGTACATGACGCCGACGCCGTACTGGGAGAACGTGTCGACGAGCATTGGGGATCCGTGCAAGATCGCATTCGTCGGCCCGAGGTAGAAGTCCTGATCGAAGCGCAGGCTGACGCCGTATGCGTTGAAATCCTCGGCGAGAAGAGGGATGAGGATGAGGGCAACGATCACATCCAGAGTGACCCTGAACGAGCGCTCGGCCCGGATCGCTGATGCCTTCACCAGGATGAAAGCGGTCACGGCGGCAATTCCGATCGAGGCGATCAGGTGCGCAGGCGCGAACCAGCGATGATGAGCGGGAACGAAGAGGAGTAGAGCGCCGACAACGAGCGCCGCTGGTATCCCTGAAACAAGCCTGGGCAGCTGTACCGGCTGGGCCCGCAGTCTGAGGAGTCTGTTTGCGGCTCGGTTCCCGAGCCCGATCAATGCGGCGCCCAGCAGGAACTCCACCCGGAGCGCCGCGGCCCCCCAAAACTCGAGCAGCAGTCGGCCGAGCAGCACAGTCGCCGACACGGCGGCGAGATTTCCTCCGACAAGAAGTTCGGCAAGGTCTGATCGGGTCGACAGCGATGCCAACTGTCGATGAGAAGTGACAGCTGCGAGCGGCAGCAAGAGTGCGAAGGTGGCCGGGTAGAGGACCGTCTCCAAGTGCTCCGTGTGGCCGATCGCCGCAGTGGCGAGGGCGACCACCGCGATGAACAGCGTGCCGCCGTGCGCGAGAGTAAGACCTGTTCTCGTCACCAGAGATCCGAGCTGGAACGAGGCTTCCTCGCTTGCGGCTCGAGGCTGCTGGATGGCCACAGATGGGCGATTGGGCACCATGGGCACGTTCGGCATTTCGGCGGTCGACCCTGTTGCCGTCTCAGGTAACAAAAAGCCCCGTCTCCGGGGCTTTCGAAAGCTGCGGTTCGATCACCATGCGCGTGACTGCGGTCGTTCGCCAGTACACCCGGGCTCAGTGCAGATCCATTCGGCGTGCCCGCTCGGCCCCTCCGGCGCGAAGACCATCGTGAAGCGGCCGCAGCCCCGGCATTGACCCTTGACCTCCTTGCCGGGTTCGGCATCGTCGTCCACGGCGAGCACGTCGCCGCCGTCGTCCCGAAGCACCCATACCGGGTAGGGGTCCATGTCGACGACGAAGTTCACGACCGTGTACTCACGACCGAGATAAACAGCTGTCATCGGAAGGTCGGCCACGACGCTTCACCCATCATCGCAGCCCGAAGCCCCCACGTCCCCGGCTCCTTGCACACAGCCCGTTCACGACGCCGACGGCTTGTCACTGCGACGATCGCGGAAAGCGAAACGGCCCAGGGTGCAATCCGGGCCGTTTCAGCGAAGGAGGCCGGTAGCTCTGTCGAGCACTCCCGAGTCGCGTCTTGGTGTGCGGCCACCCTGGACACGATCTCCGGTCTCCCGTTGCCACGAGTATCGCCGTATAGGCCGAAGGGGGTACCCCCAAAGAGGGGCACTTTGCAACACACGCGAGCGGCTCTTTCGACTGGTAGCCGGCGGCTTCGGTAGAGCGAGGGGGCGCCGCCCGCCACCCATGCCGAGCGAACACCCCCTCGCGAGGCATCAGTACCTTACGACGGGGACGCTACTCCCGCGCCCCCGCATCGTTCAATTGCCGTTTTCGATAGGTCCGAGATGGATCGCGGTCAACGCGATGACGACGGCGTGAATGCGGTTCTTCGCGCCGAGCTTGTCCACGACGTTCCTCATGTGGATCTTGACTGTCTCCGGGGCGACGCCGAACTCGTCGGCGACCTCCGCCGCGTCACGGCCGAGCAACATCAGCGCGAGCGTCTCACGCTCCCTCGGGGTCAGGCCCTCCGACAGCGTCGCCGCGATCGACGCCTCTCTGCTCAGGTAGGCGATGTGGTGCCGCTGCAACGGCAAGGGCGGCCTTCTCGCCCAGGACCGTCCGCTACGTGCACACCGTCGTCCGTATGGCGCTCGCGGACGCGGTCGGGTGGAAGCTGCTCACCCGGAACCTCGCCGCGTCAGCGAACCCCCCCAAGAAGGCTCAGGCATCGACGAAGCGAACCTGGACAGCCGTGGGGCTTCGCGGGTTCCTCGATGGCGTCCGCGACGACCGCCTCTATGCGCCGTTCCTGCTGTCGGCGATGACGGGGATGCGGCGCGGCGAGGTCCTCGGGCTCGGGTGGGGCGCCGTCGACCTGGACGGGGCGAAGCTGACGGTCGAGCGGTCACTCGTCTCGGTCGATTACGCCGTCACGATGCAGAAGCCGAAGACGGCCCGCGGCCGGCGCGTGATCGCCCTCGACCCTGGCACCGTCGCCGAGCTCCGCGAGCACCGCGCCCGCCAGCTCGACGAGCGGCTCGAGATGGGTGGGGGATGGGGGAACGAGCTCGACCTCGTGTTTACCCGCGAGGACGGGACGCCGATTCATCCGCAGTCGTTCTCGGAGATGTTCGAGCGGCACGTCGCTGCGGCCAAGCTGCCGAAGCTGCCTCTTCACGGCCTGCGGCACACGCACGCGACGCTCGCACTACGGGCTGGCGTGCACGCGAAGGTCGTCTCGGAGCGCCTCGGGCACGCAAGCGTGGCGTTCACGCTCGACACGTACACCGATGCGCTGCCCGACATGCAGGAGACGGCCGCAGGAATGGTCGCGGCGCTCGTCTTCGAGCCCGCGTTAGAAGTCGGTTAGAAGAACCGGCCTCTGATGAGTGAGAGCGCCCGTGAAAGCGGGCGTTTTCGTTAGCTGCGGGACAGGGACTCGAACCCCAACTTCCTGATCCAGAGTCAGGCGTCCTACCATTAGACTATCCCGCAACGGGTCGCGGCCAGTGTAGCGACCTGCCTCTGAAAACGTTGCTCGGCAGGCCTGCGGCTCGGTCGCCTGCCGCTACAGCTCGAGCCGGTAGGTCTGCACGAGGCGCTGCTCCGTTTCGGTGTCGATGTGCGCGACGACCTCGACGTAGGGCTCGAGCCCGGAGCCGCGCAGCTTCGCCTTCAGGAGGCCGTCGATCTGGAAGATTCCGGAGGAGTTGTTCATCCGGATCTCGATCGCGATCGGGCGCTCCTCGCCGTCGGTGATCGTCACGTCCTCGATCGCCGCGGCCGACAGCGAGTGCATCGATACGCGGCCCCGCTCGAACGGGACGCGCGAGCGGCCCTTCGCCATGTCGAGCGCATCTGCGACCCGGACCAGGCCTGCCTCGATCGTCAGCGGCTGCCCGTCGGCGCGATGGCTGATGATCGCTTGGAGAACCTCGGAGGCGATCACGGTGCGGTCCGGCTCCTCGTAGATCTTATCGAGCAGCTCGTGGAGCTTCGGCTCGGCGAGGAACAGGCTGAAGTCCTCGTGTCCCTGCCGGTGGATCGACATACCGATGCAGTGCAGCAGCGCGGCGAGCGTCACGACGACCTCGGCGTCGTCACGCGTCATGCCGTAATCCCGTACGACCGACGGCTCGACGTGGTGCTTCGTGAGCTGGCGCAGCAGCTTCAGCGCGATGTTCGCGACGATCTGGATGTGCACCCACGAGTGGTCGTTGATCTCCATCCGTGCGACCGCGTTCACGTTCGCGACGTGCCACCAGCCCTTCAGCTGCTTGTCCTCGTTGACGCGGTCGATCAGTGCCCGAAGCTTGCGGTTTCCGCGAACCGGAACGTTGATCCGCATCCGCTCGATCGCCTCGGCGGGCGTGAGCCGCGCTTCCTGCTCGGCCTCGACGGCGACGGGCTGGTCGATCCGCTCGGCGGTCTCCTTGTCGATCGCCACGCATGGAGCATAGACCCGACCCGGCCGCGGCGATCCGGCGGATCTGGCATCAATGCCGTATGCACGAGCATCGCGAGCACCCCGTGCGGCTCGTCGTCGAGGACGACCTGCACCGCAACCGGCTGACGGTCTTCTTTCGCCTGATCCTCGCGATCCCGCACTTCATCTGGATCACGGTGTGGTCGATCGCCGTGTTCTTCGTCGCGATCGTGAACTGGATCGCCACGCTCGTGACCGGGACGCCGCCGGCCGGGCTTCACCGCTTCATGTGCTCGTACATCCGGTACTCGGTCCACCTGAACGCCTACTTCCATCTGATCGGGAATCCGTATCCCGGCTTCGTGGGCGAGGAGGGCGAGTACCCCGTCGACGTCCGCCTTCCCGGGCCCGAGCCACAGGCCCGCTGGCAGACGTTCTTCCGCCTCTTCCTGGCGCTCCCGGCTCTGTTCCTCAGCAGTGCGCTCGGCAGCGCGGGCGGGCCGACCTACGGCGGCGTCTCCGGTCGCGGATCGCGGTACTCCTTCGGCGGCAGCGGCCTCCTGACGGCCGCCGTCGCGGTCCTCGGCTGGTTCGCGAGCCTCGCTCTCGGACGCATGCCGAAGGGCCTGCGCGACGCCGGCGCCTACGGGATCGGCTACGGCGCGCAAGGGCTCGCCTACCTGCTGCTCGTCACCGAGCGCTACCCGAACACGGACCCGACCGAGCTCCTGGCGGACGTCGAGCGGCCGCCCCAGCATTCCGTGTACCTCATCGGCGACCCCGATGACCTGCGCCGCTCGCGGCTGACGGTGTTCTTCCGGGTGCTGCTCGTGATTCCGCACCTCATCTGGCTGTCGCTCTGGAGCATCGCAGCGTTCGTCGTCGGGGTCATCGTCTGGTTCGCGACGCTCATCACGGGGACGCCGCCCGCGTCCTTGCACGCGTTCCTCTCGCGCTTCGTGCGGTACTCGCTGCACGTCAACGCGTTCCTCTATCTCGCGGCGAACCCGTTCCCGGGCTTCGCCGGCGAGCCCGGCCGCTACCCGCTCGACCTTGCGCTGCCGGCGCCCCAACCGCAGAACCGGTGGGTCACCGCGTTCCGTGTCGTCCTCGCCGTTCCCGCGTGGATCGTCAACGTCGGGCTCGCACTCGCCCTCACGATCGCGGCGATCTACACGTGGTTCATCGCACTCATTCGCGGCGTCGCTCCGTGGGGCCTGCGCAACCTGATGGCCTACGCGCTGCGCTACGGCGCGCAGCTGAACGCCTACGTCTATCTCGTCACCGACGCGTATCCGCATGCGAGCCCGCTCGAGGGGGCCGCGGAGGCGGAGCCACCGGTCGCCGAGGAGCAGTGACACGAGCCAACGTGGGGCGGGCGCTCGCGCTCGTCGCACTCGCCGGCGGCTGGGCCGCGGCATCCTGGTATCTCTGGCAGTCGCGAGTTCCGGGCTCGCTGCACCTGCCGCACCTCGACGAGCACCACTACTTCTCGGCCGCGCAGCTGCACGCGAGCGCGTCGTTCTCGAACGTCGAGCTCCTCTTCTGGGTCCTGGGTGTCGTCGTCCAGGTGGTCGTGCTCGCGCTGTACGCGTGGCGTGGTCACCGGTTCATGCGCGAGTCGGCGGCCGGGCCGCTTGGAACCGGGATGCTGCTCGGCATGCTCGGCTTTGCGATCCTCTGGCTCGCCGGGTTGCCCGTCTCGGTGCTCGACCTGTGGTGGCAGCGCCGTCACGACCTCGTGACGCTCGGCTACGTCGACTACCTCTTCCAGGGCTGGTTCGCTCTCGGCGGCGAGTTCGTGTTCCTCTGCTTTGCGCTCGCGATCGTCATGGGTTTTGCGCGCCTGCTCGGCGAACGCTGGTGGATGCCGGCGGCACCGCTCTTCATCGGCCTCGCCCTGCTGTTCGCGTTCGTGAACCCGTACCTGACGCCGACGCACAGGCTCGAGGACTCGCAGCTGCGCAGCTCCGTACAGCGCCTCGAGAAGCTCGAGCATGTCGAGCACACGCCCGTCGTCGTCCAGGACATGCGCGACATCACGTCGATGCCGAACGCCGAAGCCATGGGCCTCGGCCCGAGCCGGCGCGTCGTGCTCTGGGACACGCTCGTCGACGGGCGGTTCTCCAACCGTCAGCTCGAGGTCGTGCTCGCCCACGAGCTCGGGCATCTGTCGCGGAACCACATCTGGAAGTCCGTCGGCTGGTACGCGCTCTTCGCGTTTCCAGGCACCTATCTGATCGCGCGCGCGGCTCGCCGCCTCGGGGGCATGGCCGAGCCGAAGGCGGTGCCGCTGTCACTGCTCGTTCTCGTGGTGCTGAGCCTTCTTGCGTCGCCCGTCGAGAACGTCATCTCGCGCCACATGGAGGCGGAGGCGGACTGGATGTCCCTGCGCACGACCCACGACCCGGTCGCCGCGAAGCAGTTGTTCCGCCGTTTCGTCCCGACGACGCTCGGCGAGCCCAATCCGAACACGTTCGAATACGTCGCGCTCGAGACGCACCCGACGATCATGCAGCGCATCGCTATGGCCGAGGCCTATGCGACGTCGGCGGCCCAATCGCCGTAGAGAGACGTGTAGAGCCCGCGCCGGGCAAGGAGCTCGTCGTGTGAGCCCTGCTCGACGACGCGCCCGTGCTCGAGCACGACGATGAGCTCCGCGTCGCGGATCGTCGAGAGCCGGTGCGCGATGATGAACGCCGTCCTGTCGGCGAGCAACACGCGGAGCGCCTGCTCGATCCGCCGCTCGGTGCCGATGTCGACGGAGGAGGTCGCCTCGTCGAGGATGAGGATTCGCGGATCGGCGAGCAGCGCACGCGCGAACGCGACGAGCTGCCGCTGCCCGAGCGAGAGGCGGGACCCGCGCTCGCCGAGCTGCGTCTCGTAGCCGTCTTCGAGGCGGAGGATGAACTCGTGGGCGCCGACGGTCTGGGCGGCGCGGACGATAGCGTCCGCCGTGGCGTCGGGCTTGCCGAAAGCGATGTTCTCGGCCACCGTGCCGGCGAAGAGGAAGCCCTCCTGCGGAACAACGCCGAGCTGGCGCCGCAGTGAGGCCTGCGTGACGTCGTTCAGGTCGACGCCGTCGATCGTGATGTGCCCGTGCGTCGGCTCGTAGAAGCGGGCGAGCAGCTTCGCGATCGTCGACTTCCCGGCTCCGGTGTGGCCGACGAGCGCGACGGTCGTGCCTGCGGGAACGTCGAGCTCGATTCCGTGCAGCACCTCGTCGCCGCGCCCGTACGTGAAGCGGACGCCGTCGAACGCGACGTGACCGGCGATCTGTACGAGCTCGCCGGCTCCCGGCCGGTCGACGACCTCCGGCTTTTCGTCGAGGACGCCCATGATCTTGTCGAGTGCCGCCGTCGCCGAGAGAAACGTGTTGTAGAGCTGTGAGAGCTGCTGCACCGGGTCGAAGAAATTCTGGACGTAGAGCATGAAGGCAAAGAGCGTGCCGAGCGTCAGCGTGCCGCCGAAGTACAGGCTGCCGCCGTACGCGAGGACCACGCCGAGCGCGACCGACGAGAGCAGGTCGACGACCGGGAAGTAGACGCTGTTGAGGACGACCGTCTGCATGTTTGCGTCGCGGTAGCGCTGCGCGATGGTGCGGAAGTTGTGGAACGCGGCCGCCTCGCGGGTGAACGCCTGGAGGACGCGCATGCCGGCGATGTCCTCGGCGAGTGTCGCGGTGACGAGGCCGAGCCGCTCCCGCACCGACGCGTAGGCACGCGCCGAGCGTGAGCGGAACATCGCCGTTGCCACGCCCATGAGCGGGATGACCGCGCACGTCGCGAGCGCGAGGCGCCAGTCGAGGACGAAGAGGATGATCGCCGTGCCGGCGAGCATGAGCGTGTTCTGGACGAGGCTCGTGACACCGTCGGTGACGAGCTGGTCGATCGCCTCGACGTCGTTCGTGAGGCGGCTGATGATCACACCGGCGCGGTTCCGCTCGTAAAAGCCGAGCGAGAGCTTCTGGAGGTGGTCGAAGAGGCGGTTGCGCAGATCGGCGAGGATGCGCTCGCCGACCCAGCCGGTGAGGTAGGTCTCGACGTAGGTCATGCCCCAGTTCGCGAGGCCGGCGCCGACGAAGACTGCGACGACGAGATAGATCTGGTTGCCGCCACGCTGCCGGATCGCGTCGTCGAGCGCGAGCTTTGCGAGGTACGGCGGGGCGAGCGCCGTCGCGGTGGCCGCGAGGAGCGAGAGTACGGAGAGCCCGGTTCGCCCCCGGTACGGCCGGGTCAGGCGCCAGAGCAGGCCGAGGCGGCGCCGGGTCTTGGCCCACGACCAGTCGTCGACCTGCGCGCCACGCGGATCCATGAGATAGCCACCGGCCTGGTGGACCTTCACGCGACGTCCTCCATCTCGCCGCGCGCCTCGACCGCGTCGGCGAACTGCCGCTCGAGCAGTCCGTGCTCGTAGATCTCGCGGTAGACCGCGCTCGACTGCACGAGATCGTCGTGCTCGCCGCGCGCCGCAATGCGGCCGTCGGCAAGCACGACGATCTCGTCGGCGAGCGCGAGGGTCGAGAGACGGTGCGCAATGATCAGCGTCGTCCGGTTGCGCGTCGCCGCGCGGAGGCCGACCCGGATTCGCGCCTCCGTTGTCGCGTCGACGGATGCCGTCGCATCGTCGAGGATGAGTACTCGCGGGTCGACTGCGAGCGCCCGGGCGATCGCGATTCGCTGCCGCTGCCCGCCCGAGAGCGTGATTCCGCGCTCGCCGATCACCGTGTCGTAGCCCTTCGCAAGCCGCTCGATGAACTCGTGCGCCTGAGCTGCTTGCGCGGCACTCTCGATGTCGTCCTGTGAGAGATCGCTGCGCCCGAAGGCGATGTTCTCGCGCACGGTCGCGGAGAACAGGAACGGGTCCTGCGCGATCACGCCGATCTCGCGCCGCAGCGAGTGGAGCGTCACGTCGCGAACGTCGACTCCGTCGAGCTCGACCCGGCCGCCGGTGACGTCGTAGAACCTGGGCACGAGCGAGGTGAGGGTCGTCTTGCCCGAGCCGGTATGGCCGATGAGCGCGATCGAGCTCCCGGGCGTCACGTCGAGGTCGACGCCCGCCAGCACCGGCCGCCCCGGTAGGTACTCGAACGAGACGTTTTTGAAGCGGATCGCCCCGTCGCCCGGCGGCAGCTCGACCGCGTCCGGCTTGTCCGCCACCTCTTCCGGCTCGTCGATGATCTCGAAGATGCGCTCGCCGGCCGCGGTCGCCCGCTGAGCCTGGCCGATCCACATGCCGAGCGCTCGCAGCGGCAGCACGAGCATCCCGAGGTAGAGGTTGAACGCGACGAAGCTGCCCGGCGTGAGCGAGCCGGCCCTGACCATGCGCGCGCCCACGAGGAGCACGGCGGCCTGGGCAAGCAGCGGTACGAACGAGATGAGCGGCACATAGGTCGCGCGCTGGCGGTTCGCGCGCAGTGTCTGCTCGAAGACGCGCTCGGAGCGCGCGTTGAACTTCGCCTGCTCTGCCGGCTCCTGCGCGAATGCCTTCACGACGTGGACGCCGACGATGTTCTCCTCGGCGACGGTCGCGACGTCGGCGAGCCGCTGCTGAACGTCGCGCAACGTCGGGTGGGCGATATGGCTGTACCGATACGCCAGCATTACGAGCAGCGGCGTGACGGCGAGGACGATCAAGGCGAGCCGCCACTCGAAGAAGAAGAGGACGACGGTCACCGAGACGACCGTGAGGATGTTCTGGAAGAAGAAGATCAGCCCGTAGCCGAGGAAGAAGCGCACGCCCTGGAGATCGACGCTCGCCCGAGACATGAGCTGTCCGGTCTGGTGGCGGTCGTAGAAGCCGAACGAGAGCCGGACGAGGTGTGCGTAGAGGCCGCTCCGCATGTCCATCTCGACGTCGAGCGCCTGGCGGCCGGAGATCAGCCGGCGTCCCGCCATCAGGAGGGCGCGGAGGAGACCGAGCCCGACGATCGCGGCCACCGAGATCCAGAGCCTCCGGGTGTCGTGGTGGAGGATGGCCCGGTCGATGACGTCGCGGCCGGTGATCCACACGAGCGCGATTTGCGCCGCCTGCGAGCCGACGGCGAGGAGGACCGAGACGACGAGCCCGGCGCGGTACGGCCGCAGGAAGCCGAGCAGCCTCACAAAGGTCGAGCGATACGGCACGGCGCTCACGGCGTCAGGGTAGTCAGCCCCTCCTTGACGAGGAGGACCGCGGTGTCGAGCCGTTTGCGGTTCGCGGGCACGTTCGGCCAGGCGCTCGCTCCGGAGGGGTGTGGCAGCGGGATCACCGGCACGCCGCCGAGCTCGAAGCTCCGGCCGATGCATTCGGTGAGTTGCGAGCGGCCGAGCAGACGCCGAAGCGCAAGCCCCCCGACCGTGACAATCAGCCGCGGCTGCAGGAGCTCGAGCTCCCACGTGCGCCAGAGCTCGCACAGGTCCTGCTCCCGAAGTGTCGGCGTGCGGTCGCCGCGCCCGGACTGCGCTCGGCCCGGATAGCAGCGGGTGACGGAAGCGCAGTAGAACGTCGAGTAGAACGTCTCCTCGTCCAGCTCGAGCCAGCGGCGAAGCATCTGGCCGGCGCGGCCGCGCCAGGGCAGCCGCTCGTTACCCTCGACGATGCCCGGCGCTTGTCCGTACAGATAGGCGCGCTGGTGCGCGAACGGCGCACGGACGGGTAGCGACTCGAGCTGGTAGCCCGCCTCGACGCATGTGCGGCAGCGTGCGAGGTCGCGCTCGAGCGCTTCGAGGGAGCGGTAGCTCGACTTGCGTACCGTCATGCGGGGTACCGTGGACGGAGGATGCGCGGCCTCTTCTCATTCCCGAACCCGGTCAACGAGACCTCGGCTCGGCTCGTTGCCGGCTCGGTGGCCGTGCTCAGCGTCGTCACGGTTGCATTCCAGCAAGGCTGGCTCCTGCCGGTGCTCGCCTACGGATTCCTGGCCCGCGTGCTGACCGGCCCGACGCTGAGCCCGCTCGCGCTGGTCGCCACCCGCTTCGTGACGCCTCGCCTCGACGTGGCGCACCGCTACTCGCCGGGACCGGCGAAGCGCTTCGCTCAGGCGATCGGCGCCGCCTTCACCGTGACCGCGACGCTGCTCTGGTTTCTCGCCGGCGCCCACACCGCCGCGCTCGCGCTCGTCGGCGTGCTTGCGGTCTTCGCGTCGCTCGAGGCGGCGGTCGGCCTCTGCGTGGGCTGCCAGGCGTTCTACCTCGGCATGCGGCTCGGGGTCGTCCCGCCGAGCGTGTGCGAGGAGTGCTCGCGCGTGCTCGCCCTCTCCCGGTAGGCGGCGCGCTTGTGACGCTGCCGCTCGAAGCAGTGCCGAACTTCTCGGAAGGCCGCGACGACGCCGTGGTCAAGGCGATCGGCCGCGCGATTGCCGAGCGCGCGGAGCTGCTCGACGTGCACGTCGACGCCGATCACAACCGGTCGGTGTTCACGCTCGTCGGCGACGAACGGGAGATCGCGAACGGTCTCCTGGCGGGCATCGCGGTCGCCCGGAAGCGGATCGACCTGCGCGAGCACCTGGGGGCTCACCCGCGGATCGGAGCCGCCGACGTCGTTCCCGTCGTCCCGATCCGGCCGGCGGACGCAGGGCGCGCGCAGGCCGTCGCGCGCGGGCTCGGCCGCCGCATCGGGGAGGAGCTCGGCCTGCCCGTCTTCCTGTACGCCGACTGCAGCGACGGGCGCGGGCCCGCGTTCTTCCGCCGCGGCGGCACCGACGAGCTACAGCGGCGGATCGACGCAGGCGAGCTGACGCCTGACTTCGGCCCGCCACGTCTCGATCCCGCCGCCGGCGGCGTGATCGTGGGCTCGCGCCCGCCGCTGATCGCGTTCAACGTGAATCTCATCGGCACGAACGTCGAGGCCGCCCGCCAGATCGCTTCCGTCGTGCGCGAGCGCGACGGCGGCTTTACGGGCGTGCGCGCCCTCGGGCTCGACCTGCCCTCGGCCGGCCAGACGCAGGTCAGCATGAACATCGAGGACTGGGAGGCCTCATCGCTGCACGAGATCGTCGCGGCAATCGAGCGCGAGGCCGTCGCGCGCGGGATCGAGGTCGCGGGTGCCGAGCTCGTCGGTCTCATGCCGGCGGGCGCGGCTGCGGCCGCGGCGGGCGCGCTGCTGCGCATCGACGGCTTCGACGCGTCTCGGCTGCTCGAGCTGCGCTTGCTCGGCGACTAGCGCGGGCAGCGGCCGACGGTCACCGGACCGGCGGGACCCTCGTCTTTTGCAGTGATGCCGTTCAGGGTCGCTTCGATGCAATACGTCTGCCGGGTCGCGCGGACGATCTCGAGCTGCGTCGAGAAGGTGTTGTCGTAGCGCGACCTGATCTTCGCGGCCGTCGCGCCGGCGTAACCGGTCGTCGGGTGGTCAGAGTTCCACGCCTCGAGCGAGGGGAGCGCCGCACGGACGAGCTGCTTCACCATCTCGACGCTCGGGTCGTAGACGGTCTCGATCCGCGGCAGGGCGATGCGTCCCGCCGCACCGTAGCCGGAAAGTCGCTCGTCGATCGTTTCCCGCTCGCTTCCGAAGGGAACCGTCGCCGTGAAGCGGGTGACATGCCCGGCGTTGTCGAGCCAGACCGTTCCGATGAAGCCGTGGCCCAGCTGGTCTCGGGACGCCGCCGGTGCGAGCAGGACGGCGTCGGCGCCGGCAATTCGCATCTGATAGCGCCCTCCGCCGAGCGCACGTCCGCGCTTCAGCCGCAGCGGGAGGCTCGGATCCATCAGCGGTGCGACGCCGGCTCCGACGGTCCGGGCCCAGATCACGCCCTTGGGGAGGCTCTGCATCGTCCCGCCGAAGAGGAAGAGCGTCAGCTTCGTCGACGCAGAGAGGACGGCTTTGTAGCGCACTTCGTTGACTCCGTTGCTCAGCTCGAGGTCGAGCTTCGAGCGGCGCTGCGACGTCTCGGTGCTGCCGCGGGCCTCGATCGTCGTCAGCCCGCCAGAGTCCTGCGTTTGAATCCGCAGCACGACGTGCGCAGAGGTGGCGTTGGCCGCGGACGTGGCGGCGAGCGCCGCGAGGAGCGAGAGAGAGACGACGGCGAAGCGGCGCATGGAGGACCCCCGGTGGCGGAACGGACGGCGTACTCAGCTGATCGGCTTTGGGGAGGCCGGCCTTGACGTAAATCGATGGAGCTAGACTCGCCTCGGTGGCACAGCAGACGGCGATCGGCCTCACCGGCGACGATCTGACCGTCGCGGACGTGTGGGCGGTCGCGGTCGAGAGCGCACCCACCACGCTCTCGGGTGCCGCGAGGACGAAGATGCAGGCTGCGCGCGAGCTCGTGGAGCGCACTGCGCACGGCTCGAGCGAGCACACCTACGGCGTCAACACGGGCTTCGGCCGCTTCGTCAACCGCTCGATCCCGGAGGAGCTGACCGAAGAGCTTCAGCTGCGGCTGCTGCGGTCGCACGCGTGCGGTGTCGGTGAGCCGTATCCGGACGAGATCGTGCGTGCCGCCATGCTGCTGCGCGCGAACACGCTCGCGAAGGGCAACTCGGGCGCGCGGATCGAGACCGTCGAGCTCCTGCTCGCGTGCCTCGATCGCGGCGTCCTGCCGGTCGTGCCGAGCCGCGGCTCGGTCGGTGCGTCCGGCGACCTCGCGCCGCTCGCCCATCTCGCGCTGCCGCTCGTCGGTGAGGGCGAGGCGTTCGTGGGCGGCGAGCGCATGCCGGGCTTCGAGGCGCTAGCCCGCGTCGGGCTCGAGCCGATCCGCCTGGCTGCGAAGGAGGGCCTGTCGCTCATCAACGGCACGCAGTTCATGGCGGCGTTCCTTGCGCTCGGGCTCGTACGCGCACGCCGGCTCGCGCGGGTCGCCGATCTCGCATGCGCGCTGTCGCTCGAGGCGCTTCAGGGCTCGCGGACGTCG
>JBGQKY010000058.1:0-14593 GCA_041499745.1 Gaiellaceae bacterium | reverse complement strand
CCGCCGCGAACAACGAAGCGGCCGCCGCCTCCGGAAACCGCCGCCGGGGACGCGGCCTTGTAGCGCTCGTACTGCTCCGGATCGTGGATGTCCGTGTCGACGATGACGTATGCGGGCATGGCGGGGACTCTAATGTTGGGCGATGGACTCCGGCTCGCCCGAGGAGACCGAGGCGATCGCCGCGCAGCTCGCCGCGCGGCTCGTCCCCGGGGACGTCGTGACCGTCTCGGGCGAGCTTGGCAGCGGCAAGACGACGTTCGTGCGCGGCGCCTGTGCGGCGCTCGGGGTGCTCGAGCGGGTGACAAGCCCGACGTACACGATCGGCCATCGCTATCACGGCGAGCGAGGTGAGGTGTCCCACATCGACCTCTACCGCTTCGAGGGCGTGTCGGCGGCGGAGTGGGGGGACCTCGAGCCGTACTTCGACGACGCGATCGCGTTCGTGGAGTGGCCGGAGGCGGGCGCCGGCGCGCTGCCACCGCCGCGGTTCGCCGTTCGGTTGCGGCATGCTGACGGGTCGCGAAGGGTGGTCTCGATCGACGAGTGCTGACGCTGGCGTTCGACACGGCAACCGAGGTGGCGACGAGCGCGCTCGTCGACGACGGCGAGGTGCTCGGCGAGCGGGTCTCACGCGCGCAGACGCTGCTCGAGGACGTCGACGCGCTGCTCCGGCAGGGCGGTGCGCATCCACGTGACCTCGACGTGCTGGCGGTCGGCATCGGTCCCGGCAGCTTCACCGGCGTGCGCATCGGGCTCGCATCCGCCCGCGGGCTTGCGCTCGCGCTCGACGTGCGCGGCGCCGCGATCTCGACGCTCGACGCGCTCGCTGCGGGCGCCCCAGGGGCGTTGCCGGTGATCGACGCAAGGCGGCGCGAGGTGTTCACGGTCGCGGGCGGGGTGCCGGTCGTTCTCGCGCCCGCCGAAGTCGCGGTCGAGCCGGGCACGGTGTGCGTCGGCAACGGCGCGGTTCGGTATCGCACGGTGCTGGAGGAGAAGGGCGCGGTCGTTCCGCCGGACGGCGACGAGCGGCATGTGCCTCGTGCGCGCTTCCATGCGCAGCTTGCGCGGGAGTTCGTGTCCGTCGAGGAGATCGAGCCGCTGTATCTCCGTCTCCCGGACGCAGAGAAGAGCGTGCATTGACCACGGTCGAGCTCCGCCACCTCGGGCTGACGGATCTGCGGGCGATCGAGGAGATCGAGCGAAAGTCGTACCCGACGCCGTGGTCGCGCTCGATGTTCGCCGGCGAGCTGGCGAAGCCGAGCTCCATCTGCCTCGGCGCGTTCGAGCTCGACGGCGATGAGGGCCGGCTCAGCAGCTACCTGATCGTGTCGCGTTACGTCGACGCCTGGCACGTCATGAACGTCGCCACCGATCCGGAGCACCGCGGCCGCGGCATCGCGACGATGCTGCTCGAGCGGCTGTTCGAGCTCACGGCGGAGGATGCCCGCCGCGGCTACACGCTCGAGGTCCGCGTCTCGAATGCGACCGCGATCGGCCTGTACGAGCGGCTCGGCTTCCAGGCGCGCGGCATCCGCCGCGGCTATTACACGGACAATCGCGAAGACGCTCTGATCATGTGGAAGGACCCGGTCGGACGCGACCGCGAGTGACCTGTTACAGCTTCGTCAAGACTTCGTAACGGTGTCTGACACCGGGCCATGCCTCCGCCGGCCACAGAGCTGCCCTGAACCCAGCGGATCGAGAACCGGTGTCTGACACACGGACACGTCCGCCGGGGGCGCCGTGATCCTCGGGATCGAGACGTCGTGTGACGAGACCGCGGCTGCGCTCGTCACGGCGGAGGGCGAGATCCGCGCGAACGTCGTCGCCTCGCAGGCCGACCTGCACGCGAAGTACGGCGGCGTCGTGCCGGAGGTCGCCTCGCGACGGCATCTCGAGCTCGTCGCGCCCGTCGTGCGCGAGGCGCTCGGGCAGGCGGGTGCGACACTCGACGACGTCGACCGCGTCGCGGTGACGCAAGGCCCCGGGCTGATCGGGGCGCTCCTCGTCGGGCTCGCCGCCGCGAAGGCGCTCGCGTGGTCGCGCCGGCTCCCGCTCGTACCGGTCGACCACCTCGACGGCCACATCGCCTCGCTCTACCTCCAGCCGGACGCGATCGAGCCGCCGTTCCTCTGCCTGCTCGCGAGTGGCGGGCATACGATGCTCGTCGACGTTCAGAGCCACTCGGAGCAGCGCATCCTCGGCACGACGCTCGACGACGCCGCCGGCGAGGCGTTCGACAAGGGCGCGCGCCTGCTCGGGCTCGGCTACCCCGGCGGGCGGGCGCTCGACCGGCTCGCGCGCGACGGTGATCCCGGCTCGTACGACTTTCCGGTCGCGCGCGTGCCCGGGCTCGACTTCTCCTTCTCCGGGCTGAAGACCGCGCTGCTCTATGCGACCCGCGAGCTTCCGCCGGAGGAGCTCGAGCGCCGCCGCGCCGACCTCGCGGCCTCCTACCAGCGTGCGATCGTCCGTGCGCTCGTCGGCCGCGTCCGCGAGGCGGCCGGCTCATCCCGGATCGCCGTCGTCGGGGGCGTCGCTGCCAACTCCGAGCTCCGAAGCACACTCGCCGATGCTGCCCTGGCGCCGCTCTCGCTCGCGACCGACAACGCGGCAATGATCGCGTCGGCGGCCCGCTTCCTGGACCCCGTCCCGTACCCCGGTTATCTTGGCCTCGATGCATACGCCTCGCGCTGAGCCGCGGCATGCGCTCCTCCTGGCGCTCGTCGCGGCCACGGCGACAGCCGTGCTGCTCGCGACGAGCGGTCAGGGTGCGGGACAAGCGCCGCAGCCGCCCACGAGCGCGGCAGGCTGGCGCGGGCTCGTCGGCTCGCGACCGCACGTCGCGCTCGGCCAGCGGGTCATCGTCGTGCTGAAGACCCCGTCGCTCGCCCAGCGTGTCGCGCGCGCGGGCGGGATCGTGAGCACACGCCGCGAACGTGCCTGGACGAACGCGACGCTCGCAGCGCAGAAGCTGCTCGTGACGCGGTTGGCGCTGCACGGCATCACCGTGCGTCCCGACTACAGCTTCACGCGGGTGCTCGACGGATTCTCGGCGCTCGTCGACTCGAGTGCGATCCCGCTCATCGAGCGCGACGCCGCCGTCGAAGGTGTCTTCCCCGTGCGCGTCGCCTATCCGGCCGCGATCTCGACCCGCGTGCTGTCGCGCGCCGACTTCGGGCCGCTGTCGGGGCACCGTCCAAATCTCGCGGTCTCCGGCGTCGACGGACGCGGCGTGACGATCGCGCTGCTCGACACCGGCGTGGATCCTGCGGTGCCGTACCTGCGCGGTCGCGTCCAGCGCGGCATCGACGTCATCACCGGCGGCGTCGACGCGCTCGCAGCGGTTCGTCCGGACGATTCGACCCAGATCGAGCGGCACGGCACGCAGATGGCCGGTCTGCTTGTCGGCGCCGGAGGCCCCTCGGGCCTAGCGGGCGTCGCCACCGGAGCCTTCGTACTGCCGATCCGTGTCGCGGGCTGGCAGCCCGACGCGCTCGGCCACTGGGCGATCTACGCACGTAGCGACCAGATCGTGGCCGGGCTCGAGCGTGCCGTCGACCCGAACGACGACGGCGACGCGCACGACGCGGCCCGCATCGCGCTCGTCCCGCTCGCCGAGCCGTTCGCCGCCTTTGCGGACGGGCCGGAGGCGCGCGCAGCGGCGGGTGCCCTCGCGCTCGACACGCTCGTCGTCGCGCCTGCCGGGAACGACGGGCCGGCAGCTGCCGGCTACGGCGACGTGTCCGGCCCTGGTGGCGCACCGAAGGCGCTCACCGTCGGGGCCGTGGACATGCGCTCCCAAACCGACAGCGCGCGCATCGTCGTTCGCGCCGGTCTCACGACGCTTCTCGACGGCAATGCGTCGCTCGCGGGCGCCGTACGGCCCGGAAACCGGCTCGACCTAAACGTCGCGGTCCCTCGCGGCACGATTCGCGGCACGCGTCGAACGGCGCCGCGGCTCACAGACTTCTTCACGCGCAAGGGCGTCAGCGTCGTCGCAGGCCGCGCTGCGCTCGTACCCATCGGCGCGTCGCCGTTGCCCGCAGCCGCACGCGCGGCGGCGGCGGGTGCCTCCGCCGTTCTCCTCTACGGAGGCCACGCGACCCTCCCGGCGGGCGGTCTCGGCCTCGACGAGGCCATTCCCGTTCCGGTCGTCTCCATCCCGACGAGCGCTGCGAGGGCGGCCCTCGCGCGCATCGCCCGCGGCCAACCGGTCGTCGTGGCCCTCCACGCGTCTGCGCAGACGCCGAACGTCGAGCACGGTCGGGTGGCGACCTTCTCCTCGGCCGGGCTCGCCTACGACGGCCGCGTGAAGCCCGACCTCGTCGCGCCCGGCGTTGGGCTCGCCACCTCGGATCCCGGTGCGAATGCGGACGGCTCGCCGCGCTTCGTGACCGTGAACGGCTCGAGCCCCGCGGCCGCCACGGTCGCCGGCGCAGCGGCGGTGCTCGCGCAGGCCCGTCCCTCGCTCGGCGCGGATGCGCTCGCCGGACTCCTCGTCGGCTCTGCGCAGCCACTGCCGGCCGACGCCGTCATCCGGCAGGGGGCGGGCCTCGTCGACGTGGGCGCGGCTGCCGCAGGCGAGGTGGCGGCGTCGCCGTCGACGCTCGCGCTCGGCCGGTCGACCGGCGCCGGCTGGCGGGTAAAGGCCTCCTTCACGTTGACGAACCTCTCGACGCGACCCCTCCGGCTGACGCTCGGCGTCCGCACGCTCGGAGAGGGCGCCGCGGCCGTCGACTTCTCCGTTTCTCCGGGCCGCATCTCGCTGCCGAGGGGCGAGAGCGTCCTCGTGCGCATGAATGCGATCACCGCGTCCGCACCGACGGGCAACGCGACCGCGGAAGGCACGGTCCTCGTCGCAGTGCACGGTGGCGGCGGCATCCGGATCCCGTGGGCAATTGCGTTCGGCGCCGCCGGCGTCGACCTGATCTCCGGCGCGACGCTGTCCGCGCGGTCGTTCCGCGCGTCGGACACGAAGCCCGTCCTCCTCGGCGTCGACGCCGGCCGGGTGCTCGACGCGGGTGGGCGCCCGGAGATCCGGCCGGTCCGCCAACTCGACGTTCTCCTCTACCGGCGCGACGGCACCTTGGTAGGACTGCTGGCTCGGCTGCGCGACGTGCTACCCGGCCGCTACACCTTCGGCGTCACCGGCCGAGGCCCGGACGGGCAGCTGCTGCCGCCTGGCGACTACGAGCTCCGCGTCCGTGCGTTCCCGGTCGAGCCTGGCCCGCCCAGTCGGCGGCGCCTGCGGTTCAGCATCCGCTGACCTATACTCGCCATTCGGTGACGGCGGTCGCAGCACCGGTTTCGCACCTTCGCGAGAATCCGTTCGAGATTGCGCGCGAGCAGTTGCGGCGTGTCGGCTCGATCTTCGACATCGACGCGAACCTCATCAGCGTCCTCGGCAACTGCAAGCGGGCGGTCGAGGTGTCGATCCCCGTCCACATGGACGACGGCTCGACGAACGTCTTCCTCGGCTACCGCGTCACGCACAACATCGCGCGCGGCCCGTCGAAGGGCGGGATCCGCTACCACCCCGACGTGACGCTCGACGAGGTGAAATCGCTCGCGATGTGGATGACCTGGAAGTGCGCGCTGATGGGGATCCCGTTCGGCGGCGCGAAGGGCGGCATCATCGTCGACCCGAAACAGTTGTCGCGCGGAGAGCTCGAGCGCATGACGCGCCGCTACACGGTCGAGATCATCAACGAGATCGGTCCCGAGAAGGACATCCCCGCGCCGGACGTCGGCACCGACGGCGCGGTGATGGCGTGGATCTTCGACACGTATTCGATGAACAAAGGCCACTCCGTGCTCGGCGTCGTCACCGGGAAGCCGCTGACGATCGGCGGCTCGCTCGGGCGCGAGGAGGCGACCGCGCGCGGCTCGCTCTACTGCATTCGTGACGCGGTTGCGAAGCGGGACGGCCGGCTCGAGGGCATGTCTGTCTCAGTGCAGGGGTTCGGGAACGTCGGCTCGCATCTGGCGATGCTCCTCCACGAGGAGGGCGCGATCGTCGTCGGGATCTCCGACTCGACGGTTGCGCTCCACAACCCGAAGGGCATCGACGTTCCAGCTGCGTTCGCGCACAAGCTCGAGCACACAACGCTGCGCGGTCTAAAGGACGCGGAGGAGATCGACCCGGAGGAGCTGCTGCTGCTCGACGTCGACATCGTCGCCCCGTGTGCGCTCGAGCAGGTGATCACCGAGCGCAACGCCGACCAGGTCAAGGCGTCGATCATCTGCGAGGGAGCGAACGGGCCGGTGACGCCGTCCGCAGACGCCATCCTCGAGGCGAACGGCGTCCTCATCCTTCCCGACGTGCTCGCGAACGCGGGCGGCGTCGTCGTCTCGTACTTCGAGTGGGTGCAGGGCCTTCAGGAGTACTTCTGGAAGGAGGCCGAGGTGAACGCGAAGCTCAATGACATCATCAGCCGAGCGTTCGAGGAGACGTGGGGGACGGCTGAGCAGCGGCAGCTGCCGATGCGCGTCGCCGCCTACGGTCTCGCGGTGCAGCGCGTCGCCGAGGCGACCGTCACGCGTGGCATTTATCCGTAAGCCCGAGGTCGTCGTCTACCACGCGCAGGGGTGCCACCTCTGCGAGCGCGCGCTCCAGCAGGTCCGCGGGCTGCACGCGGAGCTCGGGTTCGAGCTGCGGGAGGTCGACATCACGGGCGATCCCGAGCTCGAAGCGGCCTATCGAGAGTGGCTGCCGGTCGTCGAGATCGACGGCCGGCGGCGGTTCACCTACCACATCCAGCTCGATCCGTTCCGCCGTGCGGTTGCACAAGCGACGGCCGACTCCTAGCTGGTAAAAGGGAACCGGCTGTTACAAGCTCGAGTCGAGGAGGACGTGTGGCGGATCGCCTGACGGTCGGAGTCGCTGCCCGCCTGAGCCGGTATCTCCAGGTGCTGACGCAGGCGCGCAAGATGGGAAAGCAACGCATCTCCTCGCAGGAGATCGCCGAGTACACGAACATCAATGCGACTCAGATTCGCCGCGATCTGTCCGCGTTCGGCAAGTTCGGCAAGCGGGGCGTCGGCTACAACATCGACTCGCTGCTCGGCGAGATCCGGAAGATCCTGCGCACGCAGGGCCAGCACAACATTGCGCTCGTCGGTGCCGGACGCCTCGGCCAGGCGATCGCGAGCTCGCCGATCTTTGCGGAGCACGGTATCAACATCGCCGCCGTCTTCGACAAAGATCCGGAGAAGGTCGGCGACCCCGTCGGCAACGTCGTGGTGAGCGACTACGCCGAGCTCCCCGACGCCGTACGGGACAAGAACATCATCGTCGGCGTGATCGCCGTCCCGGCGACCACGGCGCAGAGTGCCGCCGACGACCTCGTCGCCGCCGGCGTGAAGATCGTGTTCAACTACTCCGAGGCGCTGCTCGAGACGCCGGCGGACGTGACCGTACACACGTCGAACCCCGCCGTGGAGCTCCTGTACGCGTTGTACTTCCATTTGACCTGAGAGCGGTCTCCTCGGCGTGCGGATCCTGATCTGGCACGGCTACTTCTTGGGCGGCACCGGCTCGAACGTCTACACCCGGGCACTCGCGCGAGAATGGAGCCGACTGGGGCACGACGTGACCGTCGTCTGCCAGGACCGCCATCGGGAGCGCTACGACCTCGGCGGCGCGGCCGTCGTCGTGCCTGAGTTGCCGGACCGCCTTCTGCCGGTGTTCGTGCTGGACGACTACGAAGGGCTCGAGGCACGCCTGCTCCAGGACTTCACGCCTGCGCAGCGCGACGCCTATGTCGATGCGAACGCGTCCGCGCTGCGCGCCCTGCTGCCCGCCGATTTCGTCTTCGCGAACCACGTGCTGCTCGGCGCCCCGGTGGCGCGTGCTGCCGGGGCGCGCCACGCCGTCAAGGCGCACGGGTCCGAGCTCGAGTACTCGATGCGGGGGCGGCCGGAGCTGGAGCGCTGGGGCTTCGAGTCGCTAGCAGATGCCACCGCCGTCTACGTCGGCTCCGCACACATCCGGCGCGTGCTCGAAGACGTGGTCGGTCATGTCGACCGCGTTCACGAAGTCCCGCCGGGCGTCGACGTCGAGGACTTCGTGCCGAAGGAGCGGGACGAGGCGCTCGAGGCGCTGATCGACGAGTCGCGCCGCGATCCCGACGACGGCGACGAGCGCCATCCGGACCTCGGGAACGCCGACCGTTTCGCGGCGTTCTTCGCCCGGAAGCAGCCGACCGTCGTGTACTTCGGGAAGTTGATCGAGAACAAGGGCGTGCAGGTCCTCTTCGAGGCCCTCCGGGGGCTCGACGCCCGCGCGCTGATCGTCGGCTTCGGCGACTACCGGGCGGAGCTCGAGTCGCTCGCGCCCGAGGCGACCCTCTTCACCGGCGCGCTCGAGCACCGCCACCTCGTGCACCTGCTGCCGCTCGCGGACGTCGCAGTCGTGCCGTCGATCTTTCCGGAGGCCTTCGGGATGGTCGCGGCCGAGGCGGCGGCCGCGGGCGTGCCGCCGGTCGTTGCAGATCACTCGGGCCTCGCCGAGGTCGCGGCGGGCATCGCCGCCGAATACCCGGCCGAGCTCTCGCACCTCGTCGCGTTTCCGACCGGCGACGCCGCGGCGCTCCGCGAGCGGCTGCGCGAGCTGCTCGCGCTTCCGGCGGGGGAACGCCGGGCGCTGGGTCTTGCGGCACGGCGGGCGGTGGAGCGGAACTGGAGCTGGACGCGCGTCGCAGAACGGCTTCTGGAGCCACTCGCGGACTAGGCTTCCCGCGTGGGCGACGAGCAGAAGGTCGGGTACGAGGAGCTGCTCGCGACGTCGAAGGCCGCTTTCGAGGAGGCGGCCGACTTCACCGTCGCGGTCGAGGAGGAGTTCGCCCTGCTCGATCCGGCGACCCTCGGGCTCGTCAACCGCTTCGAGGAGGTGCAGCAGGCGGCGCGCGGCACCGACGTCGAGTCGCACCTCGTCGGCGAGCTGATCGCGTCGGAGGCGGAGGTCCGCACCGGTCGCTGCGAGACGTTTGCGGAGTGCATGGAGCGGATGGGCGCGCGGCGCGTGCAGCTTCGCGAGCTCGCGGACTCGCTCGGGATCGCGCTCTCGTCCCTCGGCACGCACCCGTGGAGCCCCTGGCAGGAGCAGCGGATCATCGACACGCCGCATTACCGGCGGAACGACGAGCTTCTGCGCTACGTCGTCTGGCGCAACAACACGTTCGGGTTCCACCTGCACGTCGGCATCAACGGGCCGGACAGGGCGGTGCGGGTGAACAGCGCGCTCCGCAACTACTTGCCTGAGCTGCTCGCGGTTTCCGCGAGCTCGCCGTTCGTCGAGGGGGTGTTCACGCACCTCCACTCCGCGAGGACGCAGATCTTCACGCGGATGTTTCCTCGCTGCGGCATTCCCGACTGGTTGGAGGGGTGGGACGACTGGGAGCGCTATGTGCGCTTCCTCTACGAGACGGGCTCGATGACCGAGCACACACAGCTCTGGTGGAGCGTCCGCCCGCATCTCGCGTTTCCGACCGTCGAGATCCGCATCTGCGACGGGCAGCCCGACCTGGGCGAGTCGCGCTCCCTCGCGGCCCTCCTCTACTCGCTTACGGCCCGCATCGCGCGCGCGCTCGACGAGGGGGAGCCGCTCCCTTCGTGGCCGCATCGCCTGCTCGAGGAGAACTTCTGGCGCGCGATCCGCTGGGGCCTCTCGGGCGAGCTGATCGACCTCGAGCGCGGCGAGTCGATCCCGGCACGGGCGCGGATCGAGCAGATCGTCGAGTGGGTGCAGCCGGTCGCCGAGGAGCTCGGCGCCGCGCACTGGCTTGCGATCCCAGAGCGGAACGCCGCCGAGCGGCAGGCCGCGCGCCACGAGGAGGGCGCGTCGATGGAGGAGATCTTCGCCGAACAGGTACGAGCCGGTGAGCGAGTCACCGGCTGAGCCGACTGCCGAGCAGGTCGTCGAGGAGCTGCGAAAAGCGAGCGTGGCCGACCTGCTCGTGCACACGAGCTCGCTCCTCGGCTCACTCGCGTACGGCAAGCTCGCGCCCGAGGTGCGAGACCTCGAGCAGGCCCGCCTTGCGATCGACGCGCTGAAGGCGCTCGTGCCGGTGCTGCCGCAGGAACGAAGCCGCGAGCTTCAGCAGCTCGTCGCGAACCTCCAGCTCGCCTATGCAGACGCCGCCGGCTGATCTCGCGGCCCAGCTCGTGCGCGTGGATGCGGCGCTGCACGCGAGGGTCACGGTCGCGGCGGCGCACACCCAGCACCTCATCGAGCTGCGGCTCTCCGACCATCCTGCGCTCGGGCGCAAGGTGATCCGCCTGCTTCCGCCGCGCCTCGCGCGGGACGTGACGGACGACGTCCTCGCGCATCGGGAGCTCGCGCGGCTGACGCCGGCAAGGCCGCTCGCGGCCTTCCGCGTGGGGCCCGCGAAGGCGGCCGCGAAGCTGCGGGCGTATTACGCGGAGGCGCACCGGAGGTCCGGGATCCCGTGGCAGCTGCTCGCCGCGGTCAACTACGTCGAGTCCGATTTCGGCCGGCTGCGCGAGGCGAGCGTCGCGGGAGCGCAGGGACCGATGCAGTTCCTGCCCTCGACGTGGGCCCAGTACGGCCGCGGCGACATCCACGACCCGCGGGCGGCGGTCCTCGCGGCGGCCCGGTTCCTCCGCGCTGCCGGCGCGCCTCGTGACGAGCGCAGCGCGCTCTACCACTACAACCCCTCGTGGGCCTACGTGGACGCGATTCGCCGCTATGCGGGCCGGATTCGCCGCGACTCCCGGGCCTTCCTCGTTTTCTACGCGCGGCCGCTCGTGGTGCGGACCCCGGCGGGTTATCGGCGGCTGACGTAGCCGCTTGTGCTACATAATCGCGCGCGCCGGGTTTTCCCGGCGCTCACTTTGTGATGACGAAGACTCCAGGGGGAGCCTCGAACGTATGAGCTTTTTCTCAGACCATGCAGTGCTCTTCGCGCTCCTGTGCGCGGCGGCGGCAGTCGTATACGGGCTCGGGCTCACGAACTGGCTCCTACGCCAGCCGGCGGGCACGGAGCGCATGCAGGAGATCGCCCGGGCCGTCCAGGAGGGCGCCGCGGCCTACCTTCGCCGGCAGTACATCACGGTCGCCGTGGTGGCGATCGTCCCGTTCCTGCTGCTCGGCTTCTACAACAAGCTCGGCTGGGGCGCCGCGCTCGGCTTCCTGATCGGAGCCTCGCTCTCCGCGGCCGCGGGCTTCATCGGGATGAACGTCGCCGTGCGCTCGAACGTGCGGACGGCAGAGGCGGCGCGCACCGGCCTGCCGCAGGCGCTGAACGTCGCGTTCCGCGCCGGCTCGGTCACCGGACTGCTCGTCGTCGGCCTCGGCCTGTTCGGCGTCGCCGGCTACTACGGGATCCTCACCGACTGGCTCAACCACACGCCGCGCTCGGCGATCGACGATCTCGTCGGCCTCGCCTTCGGCGGCTCGCTCATCTCGGTGTTCGCCCGTCTCGGCGGCGGCATCTACACGAAGGCGGCCGACGTCGGCGCCGACCTCGTGGGCAAGATCGAGGCGGGCATTCCCGAGGACGATCCCCGGAACCCGGCTGTGATCGCCGACAACGTCGGCGACAACGTCGGCGATTGCGCCGGCATGGCGGCCGACCTGTTCGAGACGTACGCGGTGACGGCGGTCGCGGTGATGCTGATCGCGATCATCCGCTTCCCCAGCGCCGAGCTCTACCTCTACCCGTTCGCGATCGGCGGCATCTCGATCATCACGTCGATCATCGGCACGTTCTTCGCACGCGTGCGCGAAGGCGGCAACATCATGAACGCGCTCTACCGGGCCGTCATCGTCGCAACGGTTCTCTCGGCGATCGGGTTCATCCCGGTCACGATGGCGTTCGACGGCGGCGAGTTCACGTTCAGCGACCTGTACGGCGCGGCAATCGTCGGCCTCGTGGTGACGTTCCTGCTCGTCGCGATCACCGAGTTCTACACCGGCTCGCGTTGGGGCCCTGTGAAGTCGATCTCGAGAGCGTCGCAGACCGGCCACGCGACGAACATCATCGAGGGCCTGGCCGTCGGCATGCAGGCTACAGCTGCCCCGGTCGTTGTGATTGCAATCGGCATCCTGCTCGCGAACCACTTCGCCGGTTTGTTCGGCATCGGCGTCGCGGTGATGGCGCAGCTCTCGATGACCGGCCTGATCGTCGCGCTCGACGCGTACGGCCCCGTGACCGACAACGCCGGCGGGATCGCCGAGATGGCGGACCTGCCGCCGGAGGTGCGTGCGATCACCGATCCGCTCGACGCGGTCGGCAACACGACGAAAGCGGTCACGAAGGGCTACGCGATCGGCTCCGCGGCGCTCGCGGCGCTCGTCCTCTTCGACTCGTACACGAGCGGGCTCTCTGACCAGGGCATGCCGACCTTGTTCAGCCTCAGCGATCCTTGGGTGATCGCCGGCCTCTTCATCGGCGGCCTGATGCCGTTCCTCTTTGCGTCGCTCGCGATGCAGGCGGTCGGTCGCGTCGGCGGCGAGGTCGTGCAGGAGGTCCGCCGCCAGTTCCGCGAGGACCCGGGGATCATGGAGGGGACGTCGCGGCCGGAGTACGGACGCGCGATCGACATCGTCACGAAGTCGGCGCTTCGCAGCATGATGCTGCCGGCTCTCGTGCCGATCGGCTTCCCGATCGTCGTCGGCATCATCAACGCGCGCATGCTCGGCGGCTTGCTGATCGGCACGATCGTGACCGGGCTCTTCCTCGCGATCTCGATGACGTCGGGTGGCGGCGCCTGGGACAACGCGAAGAAGCTGATCGAAGACGGCCTGTACGGCGGCAAGGGCTCCGAGGCCCACGCCGCGGCCGTCACGGGCGACACCGTCGGCGATCCTTACAAGGACACGGCAGGCCCGGCGATCAACCCGATGATCAAGATCACGAACATCGTCGCGATCCTGATCATCCCGATCATCGTCTCGATCCACGGCTAAGCCAGCGGGGTCAGGCGCCGAAGGCGCCTGACCCCTTTCCGTCAGCAACCTGGTTGCTTCGCAACCAGGTTGCAGCGGTGCCGGCCCCGTCTTGAGACGGCGTTGAGGCGCGCCGGAGTACCGTCCGGTTGATGAAAAGGCTCCCGGCAGGCGTGCTTGCGAGCGCCTTCGCGGTGGCGCTCGTCACTGCGGCGATCGAGGTGGTTAAGCCGTACGTGCCGGTGCTGAGCCTCGGAGTGCTCTACCTGTTCGCCGTGCTCCCGATCGCGGTCGTGTACGGGCTCAGCCTCGCGCTCGTCGTCTCGGTGGCGAGCATGCTCGCCTTCAATTGGTTCCACCTGCCGCCGGTGCACACGTTCACCCTGGCCGACAGCTCCAACTGGTTTGCGCTCGCCGTGTACCTGGCCACCGCGGTCGTGGTCAGCGAGCTCGCGGCGAGGGCGCGGCGTCGTTCGGCCGCCGCCGAGCAACGGGAGCGCGAGTCCTCGCTGCTTGCGGAGCTCGCGACCGAGCTCTTGCGGGGCCGAGACGTCGACGAGGAGATCGGAGAGATCGCGTCGCGGGCGGCGAGAGTTCTGGGCGTCGAGTCCGCCGAGATCGAGCTCGGTGTGGCGCGACGGCCGCCTGCCGGCAGTGCACCGCTCCCGTTGGAGGTGGATGGCCGTGCAGTCGGAACGCTGTACACCCCGCAAGGTGCCGATCCGAACGTCGCGGCACGCCACCGGTTCCTGCCGGCGCTCTCGGCACTGCTCGCGGTCGCCGTCGACCGCAACCGGCTCGAGCGGGAGGCGCTCGAGGCGGAGGCGCTGCGGCGCAGCGACCTCGTGAAGACGGCTGTCCTGCGGGCGGTCTCCCACGACCTTCGCTCACCGCTCACCGGCGTTCGCACGGCGATCGGTGCGCTTCGCAACCCGACGCTTCAGCTCAGCGAAGGGGACAGGTCGGAGCTGCTGGAGACGATCGAGGTCGACTCCGAGCGGCTCGCGAGACTCGTCGCAGACTTGCTCGACCTTTCACGCCTCGAGGCCGGCAGCGCGGCGCCGGAGCAGGAAGTCTGGTCGCTCGACGACATCGCGCGAGATGCAGTCGAGGGGCTCGCCGCGCGAGAGCGCGTCGATGTGATCGGCGAAGCCCCGCTCGTCGAGGTGGACGCGACGCAGATCCAGCGCGTGCTAGCGAACCTGGTCGAGAACGCCCTGAAGTACTCGCCGAGCGACGCCGGTGTTGTCGTTCGTATCACTGCGACGCGCAAGGAGGCGATCGTCCGCGTGGTCGACCAGGGACCCGGTCTCGCCGAGGACGAGCTCGAGCGCGTGTTCGAGCCGTTCTACCGGCGAAGCGGCGACGCACGCTCCGGCGCGGGCCTCGGTCTCGCCATCGCGCGCGGCTTCGCGGACGCCAACGGCGGCCGCGTCTGGGCCGAGTCGCGGCCGGGGCAGGGTGCGACCTTCGCACTCGCGCTGCCGGTCGTCGAGGTGCCTGCGGAGCTGACGGTATGAGCGGCCAGCGCGTGCTCGTGGTGGACGACGAGCCGCAGATCCTGCGCGCGCTCCGCGCGACGCTTCGCGGTGCCGGTTACACCGTCGACACCGCGGCCACGGCAGAGGAGGCATTGACGGTCGCCGCTGCTGCCCCGCCGGAAGCGGTCATCCTCGACCT
>JBGQKY010000057.1:0-14640 GCA_041499745.1 Gaiellaceae bacterium | reverse complement strand
TTCACGGACTGGTGGTTCGGCAACTGGGAGGCGAGCCGCCACTCCTACGAGGGCCGAGACGAGCTCGGCCGGAAGCTCGGCGAAGCCGCACTCGGCGTCTTCGGGCAGATCGAGACGACGCCGGAGGCCCGCGTCGCAGCCGCGAGCGAATGGCTCGAGCTGCGTCGCCGCCGGCACGACTACTCGCTCGACGAGATCCGCGCCGTGATGGACGAGTGGCAATCCCGCCCCGATCCGGAGTGGCCCGAGACGTGGCCGCGGGAGATCCATACGATGACCTCGGCACAGCAGTTCCCCGACTCCTACATGTGGGGTGCGCTGACGATGTACCGCGACATGGTCGAGCGCGCGGACGTGCCGATCCGGGCCGAGATCCAAGGCATCGCCCTCGGCGACGCCGCAATCGTGACGAACTCGTTCGAGCTCTTCAACGAGGCCGGCTCCCGGATCAAGGACGCAAGCCCGTTCGGGACGACGATCGCCGCCTCGTACACGAACGACTATCTCGGCTATCTGCCGCTGAGCGAGGACCTCGCCCTCGTCGACGGCGTCCCGCTACTCGAGATCCTCGACCAGGACCGCTACCGGTGGGCCTACGGGATCACGAACTGCAACGTCGACCGCGGCGAGGTCGAGCGGATGATCGAGGCGAGCGGGGCGCTCCTCGCGCGCCTCTAGTGCACCGGCACTACCAGCGGTGGTGCACGTGCGGCGCGACCCGCTCGCGGTACAGCCCGGAGATCGCCGCCAGCGCCTCGTCCGTCAGCGGCGCGAGATCCGCCGCGCCCGAATTCGCGCGCGCCTGCTCCGGCGTCTTCGCGCCGGGTATCACCGTCGGCCTCTTCGACCTTCTCGACGCGCACCCAAGTCCGCTGGCTGCCGCTCGGCAGAGCTACTCGCCGGTGAACCTCGGCGGCCGCTTCGCGACGAACGACTGCACGCCTTCCTGGAAGTCGTGCGTCTGCCGGAGCAATCCGTACGCCAGGCCTTCCACCTCGAGACCGAGCGGGAGCGGGCCGTCGTAGGCGAGGTTCAGCACTCGCTTGGCCATCGCGAGCGCAAGCGGCGAGAGCCTGCGCAGCTCGTCGCAGAGCGAGGCGGCGGCCGCATCGAGGTCGGGCACGATCTCCGTGACGAGCCCGAGTGCGTGCGCTTCCTCGACTTTGACGCGCCGGCCGCGCATCACGATGTCCTTCGCCCGTCCGAGCCCGATAAGCCGCACCAGCCGCTGCGTGCCCCCTGAGCCGGGGATCATCCCGATCGTCGCCTCCGGGAAGGCGAACTCGACGTCGCCGGTCGCAAGGCGGAAGTCGCATGCAAGGGAGAGCTCGAAGCCGACGCCGAACACGTAGCCGCGCAGTGCGGCGATCACCGGCTTCGAGCACCGCTCCGCAGCGGCGACATTGTCGGCGAGCTTCGACACTTTCCACGGGGAGGCCTCGAGGAACCCGGCGATGTCGCCGCCGGCTGTGAACGCGCCGCCGGCGCCGGTAAGGACGACGAAACGAACAGTCGCGTCGCCGTCGAGCTCCTCGAACACCGACCGGAGCTGGTCACGTGCGAGCATCGACACGCGGTTGAACTTGTCCGGAACGTCGAGGGTGATCGTTGCGACGTCGCCGTCGCGCTCGACCCGGAAGCCGTCGAAACCGGTCACGCGTTCACCTCGTCCTCTCGTAGTTCGCGCCGGAGGATCTTGCCACTCGCTGACTTCGGTAGCTCGTCGACGAAGCGATACTCCCGCGGGCGCTTGAACCGCGCGAGCTCCGAGCCGAGGCAGTAGGCATCGAGCTCCTCCGCCGTTGCCGCGCCGACGATCACCGCGACGACGCGCTGGCCCAGCCGGTCGTCCCTCGCGCCGACGACGGCCACCTCGACGACGCCGGCATGCCGCGCGAGCACGTTCTCAACCTCGAGCGGATGGACGTTCTCGCCGCCGCTGACGATCATGTCGTCGGTGCGTCCCTCGATCCAGAGGTCGCCGTCCTCGTCCACACGCGCGATGTCGCCGGTGTGGTACCACCCGTCCCGGATCACCTTCGCGTCGGCGTCGGGCCGCCGCCAGTAGCCGGCGAACGCCTCGTCGCCCGCGAGGTCCGCGCACACCTCGCCGTCGACCAGCTCGAGGCGAACGTTCAGCGCGGGCCGCCCCGCACAGCCGGGCTTGCGGCGCTGGTCCGGGCCGATCGAGAAGGTGTAGACCTCCGTCGAGCCGTAGTGGTTGACGAACACCTCGGGGTCGAACACCGCGGCGCAGCGCTCGACCAGCGCCGCCGTCATCGCCGCGCCGGCGTAGCTGAGCGCGCGAACCGAGGAGAGGTCGCGCTGCGCCGCATCGGGGTGGTGAACGAGATCGTGAAACAGCGTCGGCGCCAGGTAGAGCGACGTGATGCGTTCCTCCTCGATCAGTCGCAGCGCCTGTGCCGCATCCCACCTCGGCATCGAGAGGAAGCAACCGCCGACGTGGTGCATAGCGAGCAGCGAGTGGATGCCCATCGTGTGGTAGAGCGGCATAACTCCGAGCGTGCGGTCCCACGCCAGGTACCCGTGCTGCAACGCCTGGCTGAGCCCGCCCGCCCGATCCGCACGGTGAGAGCGCGGCACGCCCTTCGGCCGCCCTGTCGTGCCCGACGTGTACAGCATCAGGCTCGGCTCGCGTTCGTCGAGATCGAGTGCGCCGAGATGCTCGGGCCCGTCCGGCAGCTGGTCGCCGTCGCGAAGGACGCGGACGGCACCGCAGTCTTCGAGGCAGTAGTCGAGCTCGGCCTCCGGCAGGCGCCACGAGAGGGGCACGAACACGACGCCCGCCCACTGCGCCGCCCAGTAGAGGAGTGCAGTGTCGACACGGTTGTCGAGGACCACGGCGAGACGGTCGCCACGCCGGAGCTCGAGCCCGCCGGCGATCCGCGCCGCAGACTCGCGCAGCTGCGCGTACGTGTAGCCCGGCAGCGCTCGAGCGTGCGGGTGCCGCTCGCAGGCGCCGAGCAGGGACAGAGCGAGGTTCACCCCGCCGCCTCCAGGATCGCCGAGACGATGGGCTCGTAGCCCGTGCAGCGACAGAGGTGCCCGCCGAGGAGGTCGACGACCTGCTCGCGCGTCACCGGCCCGCGGGCAAGGAGGTCGGTGGCGGCCATCAGGATCCCCGGCGTGCAGAACCCGCACTGGAGCGCGTGGTGCCGGCGGAACGCCTCCTGCAGCCGCCCCCACTCCAGGCCTTCGACCGTCCGGATCTCGCAGCCGTCCGCTTGCACCGCGAGTGTCAAGCACGACCGGACCGCGAGCCCGTCGAGCTCGACCGTGCAGGCGCCGCAGACGCCGTGCTCGCAGCCCACATGCGTGCCGGTGAGCCCGAGCTCGTGACGCAGGAAGTCCGACAACAGCAGGCGCGGCTCCGCCTCGCCCCGCCGAAGCCGGCCGTTCACGCGCACCTCGATCACAGTGCCTGCTCCAGCGCCCGCGTTACGACGACCGACGTCAGGTGCTTGAGATACGCGCTCGATGCGTGCAAGTGCCCCGGGGGCTCGACAAGTGCCGCCGCACGCTCGCCCGCCTCACGAGCGGTCTCGGCGGTCGCAGGCGCCCCCTCGAGCTCGAGCTCGAGCAGCAGCGGCCTCTCCACCACGGCCCCGACCCCCACCCGCGCCGAGCGAATCTCACCGCTCTCCACCCGCAGGGAGCACGCGCACATCGAAAGCGCGAAGTCTCCGTGCCGGAGCGCAACCTCCTCGAAGCCGACGGTGTCGCCCTCCGGCCATGTCGCGTCGACGAGCAGCTCGTCCGCTGCAAGCGCCGTCGTGTAGTGGGAGATGAAGAGCTCCTCGGCCGCGACCCGCCGCCCCTTCGACGTGCTGACCTCGCCGCCGAGCACGACGAGGCAGAGCGGCAGCTCGGCGCTCGCGTCCGCGTGGGCGAGCGAGCCGCCGACGGTGCCGCGATTCCGCGTCACGTAGTGGCCGACATACGGCATCGCGAGATCGACGAGCCGGTTTCCCGTGAAGTCGCGCTGGCGGACCGTCGCGCCGACACGCCCGTCTTCGCGCTCACCGAGTTCCGCGATGCGGTTGATGTCGACGAGTACCGTCGGCCGTACGAGCCGGAAGTTGAGCAT
Source organism: Gaiellaceae bacterium (assembly GCA_041499745.1). GTDB lineage: Bacteria > Actinomycetota > Thermoleophilia > Gaiellales > Gaiellaceae > Palsa-739. The sequence continues at coordinate 10,532 of JBGQKY010000057.1, read as the reverse complement.
CGGCACGAGCGACTGCCCGCCGGCCAGCACCTTCGCATCGTCACCGTGCTCGGCGAGCAGCGAGGCGGCCTCCTCGAGCGTGTCGGGCCGTTCGTAGAGAAAGGGCGGCGGCTTCACTGCTGCAGCAGCTCCCAGACGCGTGGCGGCGTGACGGGAAGCTCGACGCCGTCGGTGCCGAGCGCGTCCGCGACGGCGTTCGCGATCGCCACCGGCGCCGACATCGTGTTGCCCTCGCCGAGGCCTTTCGCACCCAGAGGCATCGCCGAGGACGGAGTCTCGCGATGGGCGATCGTCAGCGGAGGCAGGTCTGGCGCCGTAGGGCACAGGTAATCGATGAACGTCCCTGTCAGGAGTGTGCCGTCGGCGTCGTAGATGATCCGCTCGAAAAGCGCCGCCGCCGCGCCGTGGGCGAAGCCGCCCTTGATCTGACCGTCGACGATCAGCGGGTTCAGGAGCCGGCCCGCGTCGTGCACGGTCACGTAGTCGAGGACCCGCACCGCTCCCGTATCCCGATCCACGTTCACCACCGCGACGTCGACGATGAACCCGTGCGAGGCCGACGAGGAGACGCGATCGTCGGCATCCGGCGGCTCGAGGTGCGGCGCGGAGAAGAACGCGACCGCCGACAGCCCCGCCTCCATCCCCTCGGGCAGCGACTCCGGGTTCCAGTGGCACATCCCGGCGACACGCCGCAGCGAGATCTCCTCACCCGCGTGCTCGCGGATCGCGGCGATCTTCGCCGCCAGCTTGTCCGCAGCGGCGGCAACGGCGCCCGCGCCCACACCGCTGAATCGGGACGAGTACGCGCCCGAGGCGACCGACCAGGCGTTGGTCGAGGTGTCCATCTCACCGCTCACCTCGATCTCCGCCGGGTCGACGCCGAGGCGGTCGGCGACGATCTGCGCCGCGACCGTCCGATGGCCCTGCCCCTGCGGCGTCGTCGACAGCCGCACGGAGACGCCGCCGAGCGGCCCGATCGTGATGATGCAGCCCTCGGCGTTCCCCGACTTCGGCAGACCTGCCGCGCGCGCGCCGGGCGTCAGCGCAAGCGTGATGTACCCCATGTTCGAGACCGAGGGCTCGACAACGCACGCGATCCCGATGCCGATCTGCTCGCCGGCGACCTGCTCGGCCCGGCGGTCGTCATAGCGCACGAGCTCGAGGGCGTCGTCGAGGCAGGCCTCGAAGTCGCCCGAATCATAGATCCCCCCGCTCGGCGTCGTATACGGGAACTCACGGACGAGATTGCGCCGCCGCAACTCGGCCGGATCGACGCCGAGTTGCTTCGCCGCCCGGTCCATGGTCCGCTCGATCGCAAAGTAGAGCTGCGGCCCGCCGAAGCCGCGGTTGAGCCCGCTCGGGCAGCGGTTCGTGAGCAGCACGCGGTTGTGCGCCGCGACGTTGCGGACACGATACGCGCCTGACAGGGAGCCGTGCATCCGGTAGAGCGTCGCCGGCTCGGGTGCGCGCACGTACGCCCCTACGTCCTCTTCGACCGCATAGCGCAGGCCGAGCAGCTCGCCGTCGGCTGCGAACGCGGCCTCGAGCTCCGTCGACCGGCCGGTGGCGTGTGCGCTCGCGGCGAGGTGCTCGAGCCGGTCCTCAGTCCAGCGGACGGGAACGCCGAGCTTGCGTGAGGCGAGGCCCATCAGCACGACGTAGACGAACACCGACGACTTGATCCCGAACGAGCCGCCGGAGTCGGGCGGCGTGATCAGGCGCAGTTTCGATCCGGGCAGGCCGAGCGCCGCGGCGGCGACGGAGTGCAGCGTGAACGGCCCTTGGAAGTTGGCCCAGGCAGTGAGTGCGTCGCCGCGCCAGTCGGCGATCACGCCCAAGCACTCGACCGGGGCGCCGGTCCAGCGAGGAACGTCGTAGCGCCCGCGCACGACGACGTCGGCGGCCTCGAACGCCGCATCGACGGCGCCGTAGGAGAAGAAGCGCTCGTGGATCGGCAGCTGCTCGACGTCGAGCGGCTCGTAGTCGACGACGACGAGCTCGGCGGCGTCCTCGGCGAGATACCGCGACTCCGCGACGACGACGGCCACGGGCTCGCCGGCGTACCTCGCAGTGCCTGACGCGGCGGCGTAGTACGGCACACCACTCTCGACGCCCGCCGTGAACGGCCGCGACATCGCCATGACCTCGTCGCCCGTCAGGATGCCGAGCACGCCCGGCAGCTCGAGAGCGGCGGTCGCGTCGATCGACTCGATGCGCGCATGTGCGAACGGCGACCGCATGATCGCCGCGTGCCGCGCGTGCGGGACCGGCTCGATGTCGTCCATGAAGCGTCCCTCGCCGCGAAGCAGCGCCTCGTCCTCGAAGCGCGGCAGGGCGCGGCCCACCCACGGCTCGGCCGTGACCTTCACGTTCTCGCCCGCTTCTGCGCCGCGCCGAGGATCAGCGCCTCGCTCAGGTCACCGGCGGCGAGCGCGCGGAAGGCGGTCAGGACGGCGCGCGGGTCGTTCCCCTGCCGCTTCGCAGCCAACGTCAAGGGCTCGTGGAACGCGCCGCCACAATGCGCGCAAGGCCACGCGAGCCGGCTCATCAGGCGGATAGCCTCGCCGTCGGGGAAGAGCTTGAGCAACTCGACGACCGTGGTCGAGCCGCGGATGTCGTCAGGCGTGGGCACCTTCCGGAACGTGAAGCGACTCGGACGTCATCCGGATCGCGTTGCGCGGCAACTGGTAGCGCGCGAACGGCAGCACGATCACCTTCGCGTCAGGACCGTGCTCTCCCAGCGCCTCGGCGTACGCCTGCTCGAGTGACGTCGTGGCGTCGATGCCGATGTCCGCGGCCATTTCGAGATTCTCCTGAAGCGTGACCATCTTCAGGTGCTTGCGGGTCATCACTTCGTAGATCGGCACCCAGATGCAGCCCGCCCACATCTGGATCTGCCGCGCATGGATGTCCTTGAGCACGCGCTCGTAGTTCTCCTGCGTCGGCGGCATGTACGGCTTCATCAGATCCATCAGGGCGAGGCCCGGGAAGTCGCCGACCTCGGTGTGCACGCCGGGCGACGGCGAGCAGTAGATGAGCGTGCCGCCGTCCTTGAGCACGAGATCGGCCGACATGCAGCCCCAACCCGTGTGGAAGAAGAGATGGTCGGTCGGCGCGAAGACGCCGCAGACCGCAATATCGGCCTGACCCCTCGCCTCGACCGGGCTCTCGTACGCATAGATCGAGTTGAAGTACTCGATCGCCTCGCGGTGGCTGACCGGATGCGCGCCGAAGTTGACGAAGACCACACGCCCGCGCGTGTCGAGCACGACGTTCATGGTCGCATCGAGGCCGCACATCGTCGCCACCTCGTCGATGTCGGAGCGCATCGGGCCCCGATAGGCGCCGTAGTGCGTCGCCGGCGAAGGGACGAAGTTGCAGTGGTTCGACTCGATCGTCTCGTCGGAGACGACCCCCGGAAGGATGAGCTTGCCGCCCCCGCCCGCACCCCAGTGGTTCGACTGCGCCTGACCGATCGTGATCTTCACGTCGCGACGGGCGACCTCTTTGTGCAGCCACACCGGCGTGCCGCGCGAGGAGACGCCGACGTACGTGTACGCCTCGGCGTTCCGCGGCTCGTTCTGGAGGAACGGGATCCCGAGCCGCTCCATTCGCACGAGGTTGTCCGTGCCGAGCTTCATCTCGATGTCGGACTCCGACATCGGGAAGACCTTGCCGTTCGCGCAGACCACGACCGCGTCGTCCGTGCCCGCGGCTTCGAGCGCTTCGAGCACAGCCGGCAGCAGCTTCGACTGCGGCGTCGGGCGGAACTGGTTGTCGATCACGATCGCGACCGACTTGCCGCCGGCGAGGAGCTCCGAGAACGCCGGGCCGGCGACCGGCGACTCGAGCGCCGCCGCGGCCGCGGCCGTCGTATCCGGCAGGAAGTCGGGCTCGTCCGGGTAGATCGCAGCGAGCAGGTTCGCGTCGGCAACCTCGAGCTCGAGCTGATCTCGATAGACCTTCGACTCGTCGGCGGCCGCTCCGATCGTCAGCGGGTCGAGAGACTCGTACGGAATGGTGAACCTAGGCAAACCGCCCTCCTCGATCGCTCGATTGCCTCGTCGAGTGATCGTACTATCCGGTGCCGTCCACCACGAGGTGCGCCGACGAAACGGGGTCGTCGCGGGCGACGTACGCCTCCTCGCGCGGCATCCAGACGTTCTCCCAGGTCTCCCGTGCGTCCTCGCCGTCGCGCGCCACGCCGCGCGCAAGCCTGACCTCGCGGGGCGCCTCCACCCAGATCCGGAGGTCGTACGCGTCGCGGAAGTCCCGGTGGAGCGCGCACACCCCCTCGACGACGACGACCCCGGAGGGCTGCACGACTCGCTCCTCCGCGAACGGCTCCCGCCGGGCCCAGTCGAAGCCGTGGAAACGGGCCTCGCTTCCTGCTCGCAGGGGACGGATCACCTCTCGCTCGAGACGCGAGAGCTCGAACTCGGTGCCGTTCCAGAACTCGTCGGTGCCCACGACCTGGGCGCCGCGGAAGCTGCGGGCGAGCGTCGACTTGCCGGCGCCGCCGTGGCCGCCGATGCCGACGAGGTAGAGCTCGCTCACGGCCTCTCACGCTGCGGCGTCGACGACGGCGAGGTCGTCGAGCGCAGCGTGGACTGCGTCCGCGATCTCCTGGATCTGCGCAACCGTGACGATGAGCGGCGGGGAGATCGCAAGCCCGCGCGCATGTGCGCGCGTCAGGACACCGTGTGACCGGACCCCGCGGTAGAGCTTCGCCGCGGCGCCCTGATCGGCCTCGAGCACGTCGGCTGCGAGCATGACCGCCGCCATCAGGCCGACGCCGCCGCGGACGTCGCCGACGAGCGGGTGCTCCGCGAGCGGGGCGAGCGCGCCGTACAGCTCGCCCTCGAGCTCCTGCCCGCGCGGGATCAGCCCTTCGCGTTCCAGGATCGCGAGGTTCGCGAGGCCCGCCGCGCACACGGCCGCGTGGCCGGCGTAGGTCTGCCCATGGCGGACCATGATCCGGCCCGGCTCCGACCAAAACGGCTCCGCGACGCGTCCGGAGACGAGGACGCCGCCGAGGGGCAGGTAGCCGCTCGTCACGCCCTTCGCGAACACGAGCAGGTCGGGCCGGACTCCGAAGCGCTCGCAGCCGAACCACCCGCCGAGCCGGCCGAATCCGACAATCACGGAGTCGACGACGAAGAGCACGCCGCTTTCCGCGCAGATCTCGGCGACCTCCTCGATGTAGCCCGGCGCCGGCGGGTAGACGCCTCCGGCTCCCATCACCGGCTCGCAGAAGAACGCGGCTACGCGCTCCTGACCGAGGCGCTCGAGCTCGTCGCGCAGCGCCTGCGCCGAGTCGTGCTGCACCTGCGAGGTCATCGGGACGAGCGGCCCCCAACCGGTGCGGACTGCGTCCATGCCTCCGATCGAGGTTCCGAACGCCATCGTGCCGTGGTAGCCGTTCGTGCGGCCGATGACGTGGAGGCGCTCGGGCTGCCCGATCGTCTGCCAGTAGAGCCGCGCGAGCTTGGCTGCGGTCTCGATTGCATCGCCGCCCCCGCAGGTGAAGAAGACCTTCGCGTCGTCCATCGGCGCGTGCGCCGCGAGCTTCGCCGCGAGATCGAGCGCCGGCCGGTTCGCGACCTCGCCGAAGATCGAATAGGTCTCGAGCATCCGCAGCTGCTGCGCGACCGCGTCGGCGATCTCCGTGCGCCCATGGCCGACGTTGCAGTACCAGAGACTCGCCGAGCCGTCGAGGTAGCGGTTCCCTTCCTCGTCCCAGACGTGAACGCCCTCGCCGCGCGCGAGCACGAGCTCGTTGCCGCGCACGGCGGCCATGTCGGCGAAGGGATGCCAGAGGCTCGTGTCGGCCACGACGTCTATTTTAGATGAGGCCCAGTCCGGCGCGAACGAACGCGGCTCCGTCGCGCGCGAGCTGCTCCTCGTTCTCGAACATGCGCCGCCAGATCTTCGTCGCACCGGCGAGCTCCGGCAGCGCGTCGCCGAACGCCTCGATCACGACCCAGCCGTCGTAGCCGATCTCGCCGATCGCGGAGAACGTCTCGTTCCACGCGACCTGGCCGGTGCCGGGCGTCGAGCGGTCGTTCTCGGACAGATGGACGTGGACGAGCACGTCGGCGCATTCCCGCAGCGCAGCTCGAGGATCTTTCTCCTCGATGTGGGCGTGGAAGGTGTCGTACATCATCCGAACCCGTGGATGTGCCACCTCGCGCACGAGCGCTGCGAGGTCGGCGGCGGTGTTCGTGAGATACATCTCGAACCGGTTCAGGTACTCGAGCGCGATCGTGACACCCCGCTCCTCCGCGTGCGGTGCCACATCCTGGAGATACGCGACGGCGCGCGCCTTCTCTTCAGCGGTCGGCGGAGCACCGGAGAAGACGCCGAGCGGGGCGCCGAGCGGACCGCAGATCGACGGCGCGCCGAGCGCCGCAGCCGAGTCGAGGTTCGCCTTCGTCGCGGCGACTGCCTCGGCGCGCACGCCGTCATCGGCGGCGATCGGGTTGTCATCGGGGCCGCGGGCCGACACGGCGAGCCGCTCGAGACCGAGATCGTCGAGCCGTCGCCCGAGCTCGGCGTACTTGTCCACCTCGCGGTCGAAGATAGGGATCTCGACGCCGTCGTAGCCCGCGTCCTTCAGCATCGCGAACGCGGCGTCGTACTCGCGGCCGCTCACGTCGGTCGACCAGAGCAGCATGTTCATGCCGAGTTTCACGCGTCACCCGCCTGGTGGCGCGCGGCCGAATCGACGTACGTGTCAGGGAACGTTCCGACGGCGCTCCAGCCTCCGTCGACGTAGAAGAGCTGCGCCGTGACGTACGCGGATTCGTCGGAGGCGAGAAACACCGCAGGGCCGACCATATCCTCCGGCTCCCCCACGCGGCCGAGCGGGATGAGCGGCGACCAGGTCTCCACGTAACGCGGGTCGTCGGCGAGGTTTCGCTCGACATTCGTCGCGCCGGGGGCGAACGCATTGACGCGGATTCCGTAGGGCGCGAGCTCGACGGCGAGCTGGATGGTCAAGGCGTTGATCCCTCCTTTGCTCGCGGCGTACGCCGAGAGATTCCGCATGCCGCGCGCAGCGACGACGGTCGAGACGTTGACGATCGACCCGCCGCCCGAGCGCCGCATCAGCTGCGCGGCTTCCGTCGAGCAGAAGAAGGTGCCTTTGAGGTTCGTGTCGATGACACGGTCCCAGATCTCCTCGCTCGGCTCGAAGACGTTCATCCAACCCGTGATGCCGGCGCAGTTGACGAGCACGTCGAGCCGCTCGAGCCGGGCGAACAGCTCTCGGAGCTGGGCGAGATCGGAGACGTCGCCGCGAAGCGACAGGCCGCGACCGGAGTCCGGTAGCTCGTCGCGCACCTCGGCCGGGTCCTCGAGGTCGTTGACGTGGACGACGGCGCCCTCGGCGGCGAGACCGAGCGCCAACGCCCGGCCGATGCCACGGCCCGCGCCGGTCACGAGTGCCACCTTGCCGTCCAGCCGCCCGCTCACGGGCTCGTGAGGATGTCGTCGTTCGCGAGCCGGCGCTCCACCGGTTCGATCCTAATCTCGCGGACGATCTAGCGTAGAGTCGCCCCGTGATCGACCTCCCGCAGAAGATCGTCTGCGTCGGCCTCAACTACCGCGACCATGCGGAGGAGCAGGGCGTCGAGCTTCCCGAGCAGCCGCTCCTCTTCGCGAAGTGGCCGAACACGCTGATCGCATCGGGTGAGCCGATCCGAGTTCCGGCCATCTGCAAGCACCCCGACTACGAGGCCGAGCTCGGCGTCGTGATCGGGAAACGTGCGAGCCGCGTGTCGACCGATGATGCGCTCGAGTTCGTGCGTGGCTACGTCGTCGCGAACGACGTCTCCGGTCGTGACCTCCAATTCTCGGACGGGCAGTGGGTGCGCGGGAAGTCGCTCGACACCTTCCTGCCGGTGGGAGACCTCGTGCCGGCGAGCGAAGTGCCGGATCCGCAGGCGCTGCAGATTCGCGCGATTCTGAACGGCGAGACGATGCAGGACTCGAACACCTCGAATCAGATCTTCGGGGTCGCCGAGGTCGTCTCGTTCGTCTCGCAGGCGATCACGCTCGAGCCGGGCGACCTGATCATCACCGGGACGCCTGCGGGCGTCGGCGCCTTCCGCAAGCCACCGGTGTGGCTCCAGCCGGGCGACGAGATCACGATCGAGATCGACGGCGTCGGCCGGGTCACCAACCCGGTCGCCGCCGCGTAACGTTCCGACAGAGAGGAGAGCCGCATGTCGTTCGTGCTCGTCGTGCGCATGAAGGTCGCCGAGGGCAACGAGGCGAGGGCAGCGGAGCTCATTCCGGAACTTGCGCGCGCGAGCCGCGGGGAACCGGGCTGCGAGCTCTACATCCCGTGCCGTGACCCGGACGACCCGCTCTCGTACTTGTTCTACGAGCAGTACCGCGACAAGGCGGCGTTCGAAGAGCACGGCGCGAGCGAGCACTTCCAGCGCCTCGCCGCCGGCGAGCTGTTCGGCCTGATGGAGTCGCGCGAGCGCGCCTTCTACGAGACCGTCGTGGATTGAGGCGGCGCGCACTACTCGCAGCGCTCTTCCTCGGAGCGCTCGCGCTGCGACCGCAACTCGTCGGGATCGGGCCGCTGATCCCGGCAATCCAGCTCGATCTCCACATTTCACACGCGGTCGCAGGCCTGCTCGGGACGATCCCCGTCCTGTGCATGGGCCTGTTCGCACCACCGGCGGCGTTCCTCTCGCAACGGCTCGGCTCGCGGCACGCCCTCGCGGCGGCGCTTGCCCTCATCGGCATCTTCGGGATCACACGGGCCTTTGTACCGGGAGCGGCGGTGCTCATCCTGCTGACGGTTCCGGTCGGGATCGGCATGGGACTCGGCAACGCGCTGCTCCCCGTCGGCGTCAAGGAGCGCTTCGCAGACCATCCAGTGTTCGCAACCGGCGTGTACGCGGCCGGGATCAACGTCGGCGCGACGTTGTCCAGCGCAACGGCGGTGCCGCTCGAACGCGCGCTCGGAGACTGGCGCGACCCGCTGCTCGTGTTCTCTGCAGTGACACTGGGGCTTTTCGTCCTGTGGCTCGTGCTCACACGCGAGGAGCGCGGCCACGTGGCCGCCTCCGTTCCCCGTCCGCTTGCGCTCCCATGGCGCAGCTCGCTCGCGTGGCGCCTCGTCGCGGCGTTCTTCTTCATGTCCGCCACGTACTACGGGCTCAATGCGTGGCTGCCCGACGTGTACGTCGAGCGGGGCTGGAGCGAGGGGAAGGCGGGCGCGCTCCTCGCCGTGCTGAACGGGACGCAGATCGCCGCCGGACTCGCCGTCGCATTCCTTGCCGACCGGATGTGGTCGCGTCGCGCGTGGATGATGGGGTGCTCCGGGCTGGGCGTTCTCGCGCTCCTCGGCGTCGTGCTCCTCCCGGGCGCGGGATTTCTGTGGGCGTTCATGCTCGGGGCGACGGTCGGCCCGCTCTTCTCGCTGACGATGGCACTGCCTCTCGACGTCGGACACGGCCCGGCCGAGGTCGCCGCCTACACCGGCCTGATGCTCGGGGCGGGTTACTCGCTTTCGGCGGCGTCGCCGCTCGTGCTCGGCGCGATTCGCGACGCGAGCAGCGGCTTCGGGGTGGTCCTCTGGGTGCTCGTCGGCCTGACCACCGCGTTGTTCGCGGTCGACTCCTCGCTCACGCCCGCACGGCTCGCAGCCGCTCGACGGTCGCACTGACGCCGTCCCGCAGCGGCGTCCACGTGATCCCGCCGAGTGCCTCGTCGAGCGGCGCGCCGTCGAACTCCTCCGGGAACGGGAGGATCGTGTCCTCGTCGACGGTGATCGAGACGCCGGGAACGACGGCCTCGATCGCTGCGCCGACCTCCGTCAGCGACACCACCGGCCCGCCAAGATGGAAGACGCGCGCATCCTCCGTCGCGGCGCGCGCAGCGGCGATGAACACCCGTGCCGTGTCGGGCGCGTACTGCAGCTGCGTCCGGCCGCCGAACGTGATCCGGTAGTCGTCGCCCGCAGCGGCCGCAGCCATGGCGAGCGTCGGCGATGCCGTGAGGCCGTTGTCGCGCCCGGGCCCGTAGACGATCCACGGCCGGATGCCGATCGACGACACCCGCTCCTCCTGCCAGTAGATCCGCGCCATGCCCTCGCATGCCTGCTTGTGCACGCCGTAGAACGTTGTGGGGCGCCCGACGGCATCGTTCGAGATCGCGCCCCCGATGTCGTCCGCGGTCGAGTACACGGCTGCCGAGCTTGCGTACGCGACCTGGATGCCGCGCGTCTTCGCCGCATCGAGGACGTTGACCGTGCCGCCGATGTTCACCGCCGTGCCGTAGGGCGGATCGGGCTTGATCTGCGGCAGCAGCAGCGCCGCAAGATGGATCACGTGCGTGATCTCGTGCTCGTCGAGCAGGCGCGCGAACGCCTTGCCGTCGACGATGTCGCCCTGCGCGAGGGTGATCTCGGCATCCGTCGCGAGTCGCAGGCGGCGGTCGTCGGTGCCGAAGTCGAAGCCGACGACCTCGACGCCCTCCTCGGCGAGCAGCGCGCACGTCCACGCGCCGAT
>JBGQKY010000056.1:0-14743 GCA_041499745.1 Gaiellaceae bacterium | reverse complement strand
CGACGATCGGCCGCGAGCGCGAGCACAACCCGTTCGTCCGCGTCTGGAGCGGGGCCGAGCCCGAGGGGGCGGAGCGGGTCGAGGTCGGCGGCCGCGAGGCGATGCTCGTCGTCTGGTCGCCCGACTACGACGGCAAGGGCAAGGCGTGGGTGCGCTTCGATGACGGCGAGGACGCCATCGTCGGCGGCTCGCGCGTCACCCGACGCTAATCGGCCGAAAGTGCTTCGCACTTTCGGCCGGAAGAACGCCGCGCGTGCCGTGGCCGCTCTCGCGCTCCGGCCAGAGCGCGGTCTGGCCTACGCGCGCAGCCGGCGATCAACCACGAACCTCCGAATTTTGTCCATCATCACGAAGTGGCGAACATTCCATAACCGATGACAGTCACGGGTTACGGAACCGTCGCGGCTTCGCAACGGGCTGCTCGCCGGAGCCTCAGCTCGCTTCAGGCGTTGGGACGGGCGCCGAGGGTGCCTGCCACCGCTTCTGATCCGATCGCCGAACAGCGCTTGGCTGTCCGAAGAAGACAGTAGGTTGCCTCCGGTGCGCCTGCTCGTCGCCCGCTGCGAGGTCCGCTACTCCGGACGCCTGAGCGCCGTCCTGCCCGAGGCCGTCCGGCTCCTGATCCTGAAGGACGACGGCTCGGTGCTCGTGCACGACGACGCCGGCGGGTACAAGCCGCTGAACTGGATGACCGCCCCGACCCTCGTCGAGGAGCTCGGCGACACGCTCGTCGTGCGCCAGCCGAAGACGGAGGACGTGCTCGAGATCCGACTCGCCGACGTCCTGAGCGACGTGACGCACGACATGGGCGAGTCGGCGGCGCTCCAGAAGGACGGCGTCGAGCGCGACTTGCAGGAGCAGCTCGCTGCGGCGCCCGCGGCGCTCGGCGAGGAGTTGACGCTCGTGAAGCGGGAGTGGCCGACCGAGATCGGTCCGGTCGACCTGATGTGTCGCGACGAGAGCGGGGAGTGGGTCGCCGTCGAGATCAAGCGCATCGCGACGATCGAGGCGGTCGAGCAGCTGACGCGCTATCTCGGGTTCATCCGCGAGGACCCGGCGAAGCAGGCGTGCCGCGGCATCCTTGCGGCGCAGAAGCTGAAGCCGCAGGCGGTCGCGCTCGCCGAGTCGCGCGGGATCCGCTGCGTCGAGGTCGACCTCGCGCTCCTGCGCGGGGAGCGCGAGCCTGACTTGACGCTCTTCACGGCCTGACGATCGCCTTCAGGTAGCCGGGCGGCGGCTCCGCGAAGAGCCCCGGCAGGCCGTCGAGTGAGATCTCGTGCGTCAGCAGCTTCTCCCACGGCCGGGCGCCGGTTGCGAGGAACGCGAGCGCCGCGCGCACCGTCTTCGGCGTGTGGTGAAACGCTCCCTTCAGGGTCAGCTCGTCGTAGTGCAGGCGGGTCGCGTCGAGGTCGACGTCGCCGGGGATGCCGCTGAAGAAGACGACCGTGCCGCCCTTGCGGGCCGCCCGGACGGCGTCCTGCCAGCCCTCCGCGGTTCCCGTCGCCTCGATCACGACGTCCGCGTCCTGCGCGTCACCGGGTACGACGCCGAATTCTGTCGCGAGCATCCGCCGCTCGTTGCTGCCCCCGGCGATGTGAACTGCACTGGCACCCGCATCTGCGAGGCACGCGCATAGGAGCAGGCCCATCGGACCGGGCCCGAACACGGCGACCAACTGGCCCTCGACGTCGACGACGTCGAGGACGTGGAGCGCGCAGGCGAGCGGCTCGACGAGCGCCGCGACCTCCGAGCCGAGCGTGCGCGGGACGGGGTGGAGGTTCACGCGTGCGATGCGCGCGGGCACGACGATCAGCTCCGCGTAGGCCCCGTTCAGCAGTGGTAACAAGTTGTCACAAAGGGTTTCTCGGCTCCGCTCGCAGCTCGGGCACGTGCCGCACGGCGCGGAGTTCGCGGCGACGACGCGCCTGCCCGTCGCGACCTCGAAGCCGCAGAACTCGTGGCCGAACGGCGAGGGCGTCTCGGAGAGCAGGAGCGGGTGCCCGCGCCGGAACGTCTTCAGGTCGGTACCGTCGGTGAGCGCGAGCTCGACCTGCACGAGCACGTCGCCCGGTCCGGGCCGCGGGTCCGGGACCTCCTCGACGCGCAGGTCGCCCGGCGCATAGAACCGGGCCGCTCTCACGGGACGAAGACGACCTTCAGCGCCTCGCGGCGAACGAACAGGTCGAGCCCTTCGGCGAAGCGCTCGAGCGGCAGCACCACCGGCTCCGGCACCTCGAGCTCCGGCAGGAGCGCCGCCGCGGCGCGCATCGCCTCCGGCGTTGCGGAGCGAGACCCAACGACCGTCAGCTCGCGGCGGTAGACGGCGTCGGACGGTAGCTCGCCCGCGTCGGCGAAGACGAGCACGGTGCCGCCCGGCTCGACGGCTCCGAGAGCGGTCTCGCCGCCGCCACGCGCGCAGACGATCGCCGCGCCGACGGGCCTGTCCGGGGCGCGACCGGCGCGGCGCGGGTCGGAGTCGAACGCGAACACGGCGTCGCCGCGGCGCTCGAGCACCGAGCCGAAGAGCCGTCCGACGAAGCCGTTGCCGACGACGAGCACGCGCCCGCGCGGAACGTGCTCGAGGCCGCGCAATACGCACGCGAGCGGCTCGACCATCGTTCCCCGGACGTCGTCGACGGAGTCCGGTAGCTCGACGCCGTCGGCAGGTGCGACGCGCTCCGCGAAGCCGCCCGGGACGATCGTCGGCTCCGGAAACTGCTCGCACGTCGACTCGTGCCCCGAGCGGCAGCGCGCGCACTCGCCGCAGGACCGGTGATGTACGAGCGCGAGACGATGTCCGCCCGCTCGCGCGACGACCTCGTGGCCCAGAACGGTGCCGGTGGGCGCCCGTCCGAGCTTCTCGACGTCGGAGCCGCAGAGCCCGCAGGCGAGCACGTCGAACGCCCCTTCCGGCTCGGGCAGATCGGCGAGCCGTGGCCGGCCGTCCGCGTTTAGAACCACCGCCCGCACGGGAGTATCGTAGGCCCATGGCTATCAAGCTCCATCGCTGCCGAAACCTGTGGGTGAAGGTCGGCGTGCACCCTTGCTGGAAGGTCGAGAAGGCGCTCCAGGACAAGGGGATCGCATACGAGGTGGCTCCAGGACCGGTCATGAAAGGCAAGCGCGACCACATGGAAGCCGGATCGGGCCAGCGCCTGTATCCGGCGATCGAGTTCGAGGACGGCACGTGGTATCGCGAGAAGTCGAAGGAGATGGAGCGCCGAATTCGCGAAGGGAAGCTCGGAACGACCGCGCAGCCCTCCGGCTAGACTGTGCCCCTCCCGGGGCTATAGCTCAGCTGGGAGAGCGCCTGGATCGCACCCAGGAGGTCGGCGGTTCGAGCCCGCCTAGCTCCATCGCTGAAAGGCCCGCAAACGCGGGTCTTTCGTTTGGAAGCGACGGCGAGACCTGGGGGAGACGCGATGGCGAACATGAGATTCCGGATCCTCGGCGGCATGCACAGAGGCGTCTACCGGCTGACCGGCGGCAAGGTGGGCGGGAAGATCGGCGAGGCCCCGGTGCTGCTGCTGACGACGACCGGGCGCAAGAGCGGCCGGCCGCGGACGAACCCGCTCCTCTACGTCCGGGCCGGCGACGGGTACGTGGTGATCGCGTCGAAGGGCGGCGCACCGCAGCACCAACTCTGGTACCTGAACCTTCAGGCGAACCCGGACGCGGAGGTGACGGTCGGGCGCGAGACGCGGCACGTGCGTGCCCGCGACGCGCAGGACGAGGAGCGCGAACGGCTGTGGCGCGCGCTCGCCGACCTGCACTCCGGCTACGACAACTATGCGCAGAAGACGACTCGACAGATTCCGGTCGTCGTGCTCGAGCCGGTCGCGTCGTCCTAGAAGGCGCCCGCCGATGGATGCAGAAACGGTACGAGCGGCTGCCAGCCGGCGCGAAGGACGGCGACCAGTGAGGGCGGCGTGATCAGCAACGCCTGCTGACCCGCGGCCCGCGGCCGGGGTGCGACGTAGCCGGCCGGCGTCCACTCGAGCAGATTCGCCCCGAGAACGAGGCACGGGGCTTTGTTCAGCAGGACGAATGCTCCGTCGGGGAGGCCGTCGATCGGAGCGTGGTGGCGGAGCTGCCCACGTGTGTGGGGATCGACGCGTTCGGTGTGGAGCTGCGCGTCGATCGCGTCGGCTCCGACCTGGCCGGGATGGAGCTCGCTCCAGATCGTGAGCAGGCGGGCATAGTCTTCCCGGCGGCACAATGCGCAGGGTCGATGCCCGGCGGCGAACGCGGTCACCTCGTCGAGAAAGAACAGCTCCGTGAAGCGACCGGGTTGCAGGAGCGGGTGGCGCTGCCAGTCCCGGAACCGAAGCCGGCATGCGATCCAGCGCTTGCCGTTGTAGCGGCGGCGGATCCGCCCGGTTTCGTCGTGGAGGCAGCCTCGGTTTCCGTAGACGAGACCACGTGCCGGGTCTGCCACCAACTCGCCGAGCGGCGTGACCCGGTTCTGAAGCGGCATCGCCGGCCAACCCTAGACTCGACGGGCTGCCGTCCGAGCTAGGATCGGTGTCTCGTTGGTACGCCTCAGGGTCTTGCCCTTCGCCGCAGTCTTCCTCGCCGCGCTTCTCGCGTTCGCCTCATGGGCGCCGGCCGCGACTTCGCCGACGGCGGGCAAGACGGTCGTCGTCGCCCGCGTCAGCGGCGTCGTGCGGGTCCACCTTCCGGGTGCGGCGGGCTTCAGCGCGCTCCACGGCGCCCGCGTCGTGCCGCTGAAGACGACCGTCGACGCGCTCCGCGGCGTCGTGCGCCTGACGAGCGCAGACGGCTCCGGCAGCTTCTACCAGGGCATGTTCCAGGTGTTCGAGCCGAACGTCGCGCCCGTCGGCGCCGGGAAAGGACGGCTCACCGACCTCCACCTCGTCGGCGGCAGCTTCAAGGGCTGCAAGCGCAAGCTCGCCGGCGCCGGCGCCGGCGCGGACGCCAAGCCGATTCGCCGCCTCTGGGGGAACGCGAAAGGCCGCTTCCGGACTCAGGGCCGCTTTGCGGCGGCCACCGTGCGCGGCACCCGCTGGCTGACCGCGGACTTTTGCACCGGCTCCGAGGTGACCGTCCGCGCGGGCGTCGTCGCGGTGCGCGACCTCGTCCACGGCAAGACGGTGAACGTCCCGGCCGGAAAGAAGTACGACGCGGAGTTGAGCCTCGCGCCGGTCAACACGGCCCCGCCGACGATCGCGGGCACGCCGAGCATCGGCCAGACGCTGACCGCGAGCGCGGGCACGTGGACGGGCACGCCGGCGCCGGCCTTCGCGTACCGGTGGCAGCGCTGCGACGCAGCCGGCGCGAACTGCATCGACGTTTCCGGCGCCACCGGCATCACTTACCTGGTGCAGCCGGGCGACGCGGGCGCGACCCTGCGCGTGCGCGTGACCGCGACCAACGCCGCCGGGACGGCGTCTGCAACCTCGGCGGCGACGGCTCTCGTAGCCTCCGGACCGGCGAACATCACCCCGCCCTCGATCACCGGCACGATCGCTCCGGGCCTGGCGCTGCAGGCAGCGGTCGGCACGTGGAGCGGTGTTCCGGCGCCGACGTTCGCGTTCCAGTGGCTGCGCTGCAACTTCCAGGCGGTCTGCACTCCGATCGCAGGCGCGACGGCCATCGTGTACACGATCCAGGCGGCCGACGTGGCGCTGACGCTCCGGGTCCAGGTCACTGCGACGAACAGTGCGGGCTCGACGAACGTGGTCTCCGCGCCGGTCGGCCCGATCAACCCCCGGATCACGATCGGGGATGTCTCGCTCAAGGAGGGCAACCTGGGCGTGACGGGCGGTCCCAGCACCACGAACTTCGTCTTCACGGTCACGCTCTCCGCGCCCTCGCCGCTGGATGTAACGGTGTCCTACGCGACCGCCGACGACACGGCCACCAGCAATCCCCAAGCTCCCTTCCCCGGCCCCGACTACCGGGCGGCGAGCGGCACGCTCACCTTCAAGGCGGGCGCGACGAGCGCGACGATCACCGTGGTCGTCATCGGGGACGGTACGGTCGAGCCAGACGAGCGCTTCTTCGTCAACCTGAGCAGCCCGGTCAACGCCGAATTCCTCGACGCACAGGCGATCGGCACGATCCTCAACGACGACACTCCGATTCCGTAGCCCGACGCTCTTAAGGAGCTCTCACCTCCTGCACACCCGGCTCTTCATCTGCGCTGGTCTGCTTGGAGGCATGGCACCGCGGCCTCTCGTAGTGCTCGCGGCGGCGGCGGCGATCGCCGTCCCGGTCGCACAGGCGCGGGCGGCGACCACCGAGATCGTGCGCTCGACGAGCTCGAACTGGGCGGGTTACGCGGTGGCGTCGAGCGATGCCGCGACGCCGGTCACCTACACGAGCGTGTCGGGGAGCTGGGTGCAGCCTGCCGCGACGTGCACCGCGGGGCGAGAGGCCTACTCCGCGTTCTGGGTCGGGCTCGGCGGCCTCGCCGACGAGTCGGCGGCGCTCGAGCAGATCGGCACCGAGTCGAACTGCACGGCGGACGGCCGCGCGACGTCCGCCGTCTGGTACGAGCTCGTGCCCGCGGCCTCGATCCCGGTGAAGCTGAAGCTCTTCCCCGGAAACCGCGTCTCCGCGAGGGTCACGGTCTCGGGACAGCTCGTGACCGTGACGCTGAAGAACCTCACGCGTAAGACCTTCTTTACGAAGCGGCTGACGATGGCCTCGCCCGACGTGTCCTCCGCCGAGTGGATCGCGGAAGCGCCGTCGGCGTGCGCGAGCACGGGCGAGTGCGCGACGCTCCCGCTCGCGAACTTCGGGACGGTGTCGTTCAGCTCGGCGAACGCGACCGCCTCCGGCTACACGGGGGCGATCGGCGACGCGGCCTGGAGCCCGACCGCGATCGACCTCCAGGGGTCGGCGGGCGGGTTCTTCGGCCGCCGGTTCGGAGCGCTTGCGACCGCCGCCGGGGCGACGCCGGGCGATCTCTCGACCGACGGCTCGTCGTTCAGCGTCACGTGGGCCGAGTTGACCGCCGATCCGGTAGACCCTGGGGCCTAGAGCCCGCTGCGGTGCCCGCGCAGGCGTATCGTCTGGGTGTGGCGGCGACCGTCTCCAGCAACCTCTTCACCGAGAACCGCCCGCTTGCCGAGGCGCTCGAACGGGAAGGCGCTGGGTGGGCGGCGGAGCGCTGCGCGGCCTTCGCGGCTGCGCTGGGCGGCGAGCCGGTCGAGTGGGGCCGCTTGGCGAACGAGAACCCGCCGAAGCTGCGGACGCACGACCGCTTGGGGGAGCGAATCGACGAGGTCGAGTTCCACCCGGCCTGGCATGAGCTGATGCGGCTGTCGCTCGCACAGGGCACGCATGCGCTCTCGTGGACGGCCGAGCGGGAGGGTGCGCACGTCGCGCGCGCCGGCCTCTTCTACCTGGCCGCGCAGATCGAGGCCGGGCACGGCTGTCCGGTGTCGATGACCCACGCAGCCGTCCCGGTGCTGCGCACGGTGGCGCCCGCTCTCGCGGCGGAGTGGGAGCCGCTGCTCACGTCGGGGGAATACGACTTCGGGCTGCGTCCTGCGACCGAGAAGCGCGGCGCGCTCTGCGGCATGGCGATGACCGAGCGGCAAGGCGGCTCCGACCTGCGCACGAACACGACTGCGGCGCGGCCGATCGGGGGCGACGAGTACGTGCTCGACGGGCACAAGTGGTTCTGCTCCGCGCCGATGTCCGACGCGTTCCTCGTGCTGGCGCAGGCGCCGGGCGGTCTCTCCTGCTTCCTACTGCCGCGTGTGCTGGCCGACGGGACGCTCAACGGCTTCCGGATCCAGCGGCTCAAGGACAAGCTCGGCGACCGCTCGAACGCTTCGAGCGAGATCGAGCTCGACTCGGCGTGGGCACGACTCGTGGGTGAGGAGGGGCGCGGGGTCAGGACGATCGTCGAGATGGTCGTGCACACGCGGCTCGACTGCGTGCTCGGCACCGCCGCCGGCATGCGCCGCGCGGTCGAGTACGCGACTCGTCACGCTGCGGAGCGCTCCGCCTTCGGGAAGCTGCTCGTCGAGCACTCCTTGATGCAGAACGTGCTCGCCGACCTCTGCATCGAGTCCGAGGCTGCCACGGTGACGGCGCTGCGGCTCGCGCGCGCCTATGACAGGCGCGCGACGGACGAGCGTGAAGCGGCGTTCGCGCGCATCGCGACCGCGGTTGCGAAGTACTGGATCTGCAAGCGCGGCCCGCCGCACGCGGCCGAGGCGCTCGAGTGTCTCGGCGGCAACGGGTTCGTCGAGGAATCGGGCGTGGCGCGTGTGTACCGGCAACAGCCCGTGCTGTCGATCTGGGAAGGCTCGGGCAACGTGGTCTGCCTGGACGTCCTGCGGGCGCTCGGACGGGAGCCGCTCGCGGCGGAGGTGCTGCTCGACGAGATCGGTCTCGCGGGCGAGCCGCGGCTGACGGGGCTCGCCGAGCGGGCCCTCGCCGACGCGGACGAAGGCCAGGCGCGCCGGCTCGTCGAGCGGCTCGCGCTCGCCCTCCAGGCCTCGCTCCTGCTCCGCCACGCCCCGGAGCCGGTCGCCGGCGCGTTTGTCGCCTCCCGCCTCGGGGAGGGCGGACTCGCCTACGGCACGCTTCCGCAAGGGCCCGATTGGGCCTCCATCATCGATCGTCATCAGCCGATACAAGGAACCGGCGCCTAACCGAAGCGCCGTACGGACGTCTGAGAGAGCTAGAAGGGCGAAAAAGGGCAATGCTGACTTCTGTTCCACAGAGTGACTGCACCACCGCCCGCGAGGCGGCCTCGGCCCGCCTCGACGGCGAGCTGTCCGAGCTCGAGGCGGCGCGCCTCGACATGCATCTCCACGCGTGTGCGGCGTGCCGCGTCTACGCCGAGGGAATCGAGGCGATCACGACGGGCCTGCGCGCCGCATCACTCGCGCAGCCGCAGAGCCGAATCCTCCTGCCGCGCCGTAGTCGCCTCCCGTTGCTGACCGCAGCCGCCTGCGCCGTCCTGCTGGCCGTGGCGGGCGGCTCGTTGCTCGGGCCCGACGGGGTGGGCAACCAGGATCAGCCGGTGCCGACCGCTACGACCCCCCTTCACGCCGGTCTGACGGGCAGTGTCCCCCAGAAACACCTGTTGGCGATGCTGGATCGCTACGAGCTGCAGCCGCTTCAGCATCCCGGCGGCGTGCAGGCGATTTAGCGGCCGCCCCGGGGCGGGCTGGCATTTTCCCCTGGGCCTAACTAAGCTACCGCGCCGTCGTCTACGTTCGTTACGGAGCGCCCTCTGGGCGCGGAGCGAGCAGGCGCCGCCGAAGACGGGATCTCCCGGCGCACACAAAACGGAGGGAATCGATGCACAGACGCCTCTGGCTCCTCGCGGGAGCTGGTGCCGCCATGATGGTGCTAGCGGTATCTGCCACCGCGACGACCAAGGTCGCCGGCAGCGCGCAAACGGCCAAGCTGGCCGCTGCCCCGTTCGCCGAAGCTTGGGCGAACGTCCCGAGAACGCCTGCCGGCCGGAAGGCGAAGGATGTTCTCGTTTTCGGCGGCGAGCAGGACCCGTCCGGCTTCAACGGTCTGCAGGCGACGCAGAGCTCCTACTGGGCCGTGGTCGAAGGCAACACTCCCGTTCTTCGCGGCTCGTACATCATCGACGAGAAGGGCGACTACCATCTCGACCTCGCCTCCTCGGTGAAGGCCACGAAGACGGGCCTCGCGATCACGATTCGGAAGGACGCGTTCTGGAACTGGGGCGGCAAGAAGCTTCCCGTGACGAACGCGGACTACGTCTACACCTGGCAGCAGATCACGAACCCGAACAACGAGCCGGCCTCGACGAGCGGCTATGACCAGATCGCCAGCTACACGCTGCAGGGCACGAAGGGCATCACCTTCAAGTGGAAGGACGCCAAGCCCTTCGCGGACTACCGCGACCTGTTCGGATTCGTCTACCCGTCGCAGGCGCTCGTTGGCCAGGACTGGGACACGATCTGGGCCGACTGCGTCTGCGGTACCGACGGCAAGCCCGTCGCCGACGGCCCCTTCATGCTCACGAACTTCACCAAGGGTCAGGGCGTCACGTTGAAGTCGAATCCATTCTGGTACGGCACGAAGCCGGGCCTGAAGGAGATCGACTTCAAGCTCCTGACGGACACGAACTCCGAGATCCAGGCGATGCGCGGCGGCGAGGTCGACGCGATCTCACCGTCCCCGCAGACGGCCCTGTCGGCGCTCCAGAACCAGAAGGGGATCACGTACAAGGCGGATCCCGCCTTCATCATGGAGCACATCGACATCCAGCAGGGTCCGCAGGGGCATCCGCTCCTGAAGCAGCCCTGGATGCGGCAGGCACTGATGACCGGCATCAACCGCGTCTCGCTGATCAAGGCGATCTTCAGCTCGTACGCGCCCGGTCAGAAGCCGCTGAACAGCCTCGTCTACCAGATCGGCCCGAACGCGCTGCCGCACTTCAAGCAGTGGAGCTTCGCACAGGAGAAGGCGCGGAAGATCCTGGCCGCGCACTGCACCGGTGGGCCGACGAAGCCGACCCGCGGTAACACCGCAATCTGGACCTGCAACGGCCAGAAGGCGGAATTCCGCTGGTTCACGACGGTCGGCAACCAGCGCCGCGCGACGAGCGCGTTGATCTTCCAGCAGCAGCTTGGGGCGATCGGGATCAAGATCAACCCGAGCTACTTCCCAGGGCCGCCGGTCCTGTTCGGGAAGATCCTCCCGTCGCACGACTACGATCTCGCGGAATATGCGTTCGTGGGCGGGCCCGATCCGGGTCCCGGCGACGAGATCTGGCTGGGCGGCGGTGGCCAGAACTACACGAGCTACAGCAGCCCGAAGGTCGACAAGCTGATCCGGCAAGCGCAGGTCCAGCTCGACCCGGTGAAGCGGACGTCGCTGTACGAGCAGGTGGACACGCTGCTGGCGACTGACCTGCCGGCGATCCCGCTCTACGCGTCCCCGCAGATCCTCATCTACAAGTCGGCGATCAAGGGAATGGACAAGAGCAACAACCCGACGTCGGAAGGCCCGACGTGGAACGCCGAGCTCTGGCACTGGTAGGGCCGGAGAGCCTAGGCTGAACCAGTCATCGAGGTAACGGAAGGAATCCGCGCCCGCCGTAAGGCGGGCGCGGATTCGGCCGTTCCCGGATCGGATACACACATCCCGTGCTGACCTACATCGCCCGCAGGATCCTCTACACCATCCCGGTGATGTTCCTCTCGACGTTCCTGAGCTTCGTCTTCGTCTCGTACACCGGCGACCCCGTCGGAAACCTGCGCCAGAACCCGCGCATCTCGCAGCACACGCTGCAGGTGATCATGGATCGCAATCACCTCGGCGATCCGATTCCGTTGCGCTATCTGTACTGGCTCAAGGACGTCGTCACGCACAAGCTCGGCAACTCGCTGCTGACGTCGCAGGCGATCTGGCCGGACGTCACGCGGACGCTCGGGCACACCGCGCAGGTGATCATCCTCTCGGAGTCGCTCGCGATCCTGCTCGGCATCGCCGTCGGCATCTTCTCCGCGATCCGGCAGTACTCGGTCTTCGACTATCTCTTCACGTCGGTGAGCTTCCTCGGTTACGCGATGCCGGTGTTCTGGTTTGCGCTGCTTCTGCAGATCCTCTTCGTCGACATCTACCTCAAGTGGCACGTTCGCATCTTCTACACGTCCGGGCTCAACACTCCGGGAAAGGGCACCTGGTCGCTCGACCGGCTGCAGCACATCGCGCTGCCGATCGCGACGCTTTGCATCATCAGCTTCGCGCTCTACAGCAGATACATGCGCGCTTCGATGCTGGACGTGAGCAACAGCGACTACGTCCGGACGGCGCGCGCGAAAGGGGTGGCCGAGTGGCGCGTGGTCATGCGCCACGTCTTCCGGAACGCGCTGATACCCGTCGTCACGATCGCCGCCCTGAACCTCGGCGGCCTGCTCGGCGGGGCGATCATCACCGAAACGATCTTCACGCTCGACGGGATCGGCTACTACTTCATCCAGAGCCTCCAGAACTCCGATTACTACGCCGTGATGGCGTACCTCGTCGTGACGTCGCTGATCATCATCGTGTTCAACCTGATCGCCGACATCATCTACGGGTATCTCGACCCGAGGATCCGGTATGACTGAGCCGACGGGCAAGACGCCCGTCGAGCTCGAGACCATCGCGCCGCTGGAGCAGACGATCGACGGTATGGTCCCTGCGCCCGCCGGCCTCTTCGACTCGGCCGCCGAAGCCGGACTCGAGATCAAGGCCCGCAGCCAGTGGGACTATGCCCGCCGGCGCTTCCTCCGCCATCGGCTCGCAATGGTGGGTCTGCTCGGACTGGTCGTGATCTTCGGCGCGGGCGTCTTCGCCAACTTCATCGCGCCGTACTCGTACTCGGACATCGATCTCAACAACATCCTGGAGGGCCCGACCACGTCGGCGCACCACTTCTTCGGCACGGACGAGATCGGGCGCGACTATTTCAGTCGCGTCATCTGGGGAATCCGCACCTCCGAGGAGGTCGGCGTCTTCGTCGCCGTCGTTTCCTCGGCGATCGGGCTCTTCATCGGCGCCATCGCCGGCTACTACGGCGGCTGGATCGACAACCTCTTGATGCGGCTCACCGATCTCGTGCTCACGCTCCCGTTCCTTGCGGTCCTGCTCACGGCCGCGGCACTGCTCGGCCAGGGCAACCAGTGGCGAGTCTCGATCATCCTCGCTCTCTTCTTCTGGACCGGGATCGCGCGCGTCGTCCGCGGCGTCTTCCTCTCACTGCGCGAGAAGGAATACGTCGAGGCTGCGAAGGCAAGCGGCGCGAACGACCTGCGCATCATGTTCCGCCACATCCTCCCGAACACGCTTGGTCCGATCATCGTCAACGGGACGATCGCCGTTGCGGGGGCGATCATCACCGAGGCCGCGCTTTCGTTCCTCGGCTTCGGGATTCTGCCGCCGACGCCCTCGCTCGGCGTTCTCGTCGCCGGCGGGCAGACGAACCCGCAGCAGTGGTGGCTGACGGTGTTCCCGGGCCTGACGATCGTGCTGATCGTCCTGTGTGTCAACTTCATGGGCGACGGCTTGCGGGACGCGCTCGATCCGACGCAGCGGAGAGTCCGTGCCTGAGCCGCTCCTGTCGATCCGAAATCTCGTCGTCGAGTTCAAGACCGACGACGGCATCGTCCACGCCGTCGACGACATCAGCTACGACGTATTCCCCGGCGAGACGCTCGGCATCGTCGGAGAGTCCGGGTCGGGGAAGAGCGTCAGCACGATGTCGATCCTGGGCCTGATCCCGCAGCCGCCGGGACGGATCGCCTCCGGCACGGCGGTCTTCAAGGGCAAGGATCTCCTGAAGATGAAGAAGCGCGAACTTCGCTCGGTCCGCGGCGACGATGTCGCCATGGTCTTCCAGGACCCGATGACGTCGCTGAATCCCGTGCTCAAGATCGGCCACCAGCTCGGCGAGGCGATCGAGACGCACTACCCGAAGGAACCGGACGATAAGGTCAAGGAGCGCGTGATCGAGCTGCTCCGCCTCGTCGGCGTCCCCAATCCGGACACGCGCTACAACCAGTATCCGCACGAGTTCTCGGGCGGAATGCGGCAACGGGCGATGATCGCAATGTCGATCGCGAACTCGCCGGCCCTGCTGATCGCCGACGAGCCGACCACCGCGCTCGACGTCACGATCCAGGCGCAGGTGCTCGAGGTGCTGAAGACCGTGCAGGTGGAGACGAACGCCGCGACCATTCTGATCACGCACGATCTCGGCATCGTCGCCGAGCTGTGCGACCGCGTCCTCGTCATGTATGCGGGCCGGATCGTCGAATCAGGCGACGTGCACACGATCTTCCAGTCGCCGCGGCATCCCTACACGATCGGGCTGATGGACAGCCTGCCGAAGCTGACCGAGAACGAGGAATGGCTGCGTCCGATTCCGGGTGCGCCTCCGTCGCTGATCAACCGGCCCACCGGTTGCGCCTTCCACCCGCGGTGCTTCCTCTCGCAGGGCCGACCGCGGTGTCGCGAGGAGGTGCCGCAGTTGCACAAGACGGACGTCGCAGAGCACGACGCCGCGTGTCACTTCTCCGAGGAGCTCGTCGGGCGGTCGTCGAAATTTGCGGAGCCCGTAACGGCGGGGGGCCCGTCGTGAGCGTCGAGGAGGTTCACGAGCGCGCGGAGGAGGGTCAGGAGATCCTCCGGATCCAAGGGCTCGTGAAGCATTTCCCGATCCACGCGGGTCTCCTCAAGCGGACGGTCGGACAGATCCACGCCGTCGACGGCGTGGATCTCGCGATCAGAGCAGGGGAGACGGTCGGGCTCGTCGGTGAGTCCGGCTGCGGCAAGACGACACTCTCGCGGACGCTGATCAAGCTCGTGGAGCCGACGGCAGGGACGATCGAGTTCAACGGCCGAGACATTACGCGGTTCAACCGTCGGCAGATGCGCGAGGTGCGGCGCGAGATGCAGATCGTGTTCCAGGATCCGTATGCGTCGCTGAATCCGCGGATGACGGTGAACGACATCATCAGCGAGCCGCTGCGAATCCACAGCCAGTATTCGCGCGGACAGGGAAAGCAGCGGGTCAACGAGTTGCTACGCATCGTCGGCTTGTCGCCGGAGCACGCAAACAGGTTCCCGCACGAGTTCTCGGGCGGTCAGCGCCAGCGCATCGGTGTTGCGCGCGCGCTTGCGTTGAACCCGCAGCTGATCATCCTGGATGAGCCGGTGTCAGCGCTCGACGTGTCGATCCGCGCGCAGGTCGTGAACTTGCTCGAGTCGCTCCAGCGCGACTTCG
>JBGQKY010000055.1:0-14745 GCA_041499745.1 Gaiellaceae bacterium | reverse complement strand
CGGCGGCTACGGCGCGATCAACACGGGATTGCGCCACCCCAGGCTCTTCGGGACGCTGGAGTCGTGGGAGGGCTATTTCGCGCCCGTCTTCCGCGACGGGCCCTTCGCGCGCGCCGACGCCGCGACCCTCGTGGCCAACACGCCGATGTTGCTCGTTCGCAGCGAGGCGCCCCTGCTCCACGCGCTCGGCACCCGGTTCTACGTCTCCCTCGGCGGCAACCACGGCCACATCCTTCGCCGGTGGTCGCTCGAGTTCGACGCGCTCCTCGGACGGCTACGCCTCCCGCATCGACTCTGGGTGTTGCCGGCGAGTCAGTACGGCCACTTCTGGCGCGCAACGATTCCGAGCGCGCTCGCCTATGCCGCCGCCGGGTTCCCACCGCCGGGCGCCGGCTGAGCGGCTGACTCCGACTCTGTCTAGGAGCGGCTGAGTATGTGCAGGCGGCGGGCGAGCCGTTGGCGCAGGGCAGCGTAGGCGGGGTCGCGGGCAGAGTTCCGAAGCTCGTAGGGGTCGTGGCGGAGGTCGTAGAGCTCGCGCCAGCCGTTCAGGTATTCCACGTAGAGCCACCGCGTCGTCCGGAGCGCCCGGAACGGCGGTGGACCGCCGTCCTGGTACTGGCTCGCGCCGAGGTATTCGGCGACGAAGTCCTTTCGCCAGGCGGGCGACTCGCCTCTGAGCAGCGGGACGAGGCTTCGCCCGTCCTGCGGCAGGCGGGGGCGAACGCCCGCGAGCTCGGAGATCGTCGACGCGAGGTCGATGTTGAGAACCATGTGGTCGTCGGTTCGACCCCAGGCGCCGCGCCAGGGGACGCGCACGACGAGCGGGACGCGGATCGACTCCTCGTATGGCCAGATCTTGCCGCCCAACCGGTGCTCACCCCACAGGAACCCGTTGTCGCTCGCGAAAACGACGACTGTCCGGTCGAGCACGCCCCGCTTCTCGAGCGAGTGGACGAGCGCGCCGACCTGTCGGTCGAGTTCTCGCAGCGAGCGGAGCTGTCGTCCCTCGATCTCGCGGTCGAGAAAGTGGACGGCGGTGAAGCCGAGCAGCCGTCGGTAGATCCCATGCCAAGGCTTGTCGGTGATGTCGCGCTCGTTGAAGTCGGGACGCGGCGTCGGCAGCGTGAGTGCCGTCGAGATGTCGCGCGCCGCGGGGATTGCAGGAAGGTGCGGCGCAATTGGAGTGAAGTAAAGGAAGAACGGCTCGCGCGCGGTCTGCACGAAGTCGATCGCCTTACCGGCCAGCACGTCCGTCGAGTAGTCGGAGACCGCTGTGCCGTAATGGACGAGCTTGCCGTTCTCATTGAGGGTGTAGTCGAAGTATTTCTCCTCGGGGCGGCTGTCGATCGCCTGCCACCGGGACCAGCCTCGCGGGATGTGGTGACCTCCGTAGATGGTGTAGTCGTTCAGGTACTTGCCGACGAGGGCGGTCGCGTAGCCGCGTTCGTGGAGCCAGACGGCGAGGTTCGACCTCTCATCGAACTGCGGGTAGCTGGCCGGGCCGAAGTTCTGCAAGACGCCGGTGTTGTGCGAGTACTGTCCGGTGAGGATCGACGCCCGCGACGGACAGCACTCCGACGTCGTGACGAAGGCGTTCGTGAACGTCACACCGTGCGCCGCGAGGAGCTGTTGCACGTTGCGCATCCGGACGTTGCTATCCGCGCGTTCGTCGTCGGCGAGGATGACGACGATATTCGGGCGCGAGGACTTCCCAGTGCTCGGAGCGCTTCGCGCGCTCACGGTGAACGCTACGACAACCGACGCCACGACGAGCGCCCACACGACTGCGCTTCGCCGCCACTTTCGATCCACGTTCGTCGCCGGCAGAGCCTGCTTCGTCGCTACCGCCTCCTCGGAAGAGAGGCTAGGACCGTCGCCCGCGGGTCGCATCAGGGATTCCCCTGACCCGTCCGGCGAGCGCTACAAGTCGTGCGTGCTCTCGGCCCGACTGGCAGGATGAGCGGCATGGCCACCTATCTGCACACCATGTATCGGATCAGCGATCCGGAGAAGAGCCGCGCGTTCTACGAGACTCTCGGCTTCGAGTTTCAGCGCGAGATGGACATCCACCGTGACGGCGGCAAGGAAGCGACCAACTACTTCTTCGGAATCGGCGACCTCGACTCTGTGCTCGAACTCACCTACAACCACGACGGCCGCACCTACGACATCGGCACGGGCTACGGGCACATCGCACTGGCCGTCGATGACCTCGACGCGACTCTCGGCGCTCTGAAGGAACAGGGCATCGAGCCGGACCGTCCGCCGTATCAGGTGAGCAAGGGCGGGTCGTTCATCGCTTTCGTCAGGGATCCGGACGGCTACCGGATCGAGCTGATCGACCGCAGCGGCCGCTAGCCGGCGTAGCCCGGACTCCCGACCTCGCGATACAGCGCGTCGACTATGCCCACAGGCGGTCCGCAGACGTCGCCCATCAGGACGTTGATCATCGGACAGCCGGCGATCGCTGCCGCCGACGAGGTGCCGAAGATGAAGTGGTCGCCGAGGACGAGGTCGCTCGTCCAGCACGAAGCCCGGCCGTATGGCCGGGCTTCGTTTCCACGATATTTCTCTACCGCAAGCGCGCGAGGAGATCGCGCTGACCCTGGGTCGCCTGCGTCCGCTCCGCCCGCATCAGAGCCAACGGGTTTGGGACGCCGGGGAACAGCGCGTCGCCGATCGTCGGGATGAACTGCGGCGGGACGCGAACGTGCGTCGCCTGCTCGTAGTCGTAGGCGAGGCCGAGCAGCTTCGGTTCCGCCCAGCGACGGCCGATGAAGGTGATCCCGATCGGCAGGCCCGCGTCGTCGCCTGCGGGCACCGTGATGTCGGGGTAGCCCGACACTGCAGCCGCCGTCGACGAGCCCACGAAGAACTCGAAGTGCCCGTTGAGATCGCCGGCGTTCGGATCGTCGTTCGTCGGCCACGCCGGACCGTTCGTCAGGGCAATGATCGCGTCGAGATTGTTCGCGGTCATGAGCCCGTCGATTGCAGCCTGAACCGGCGGCGTCGTCGCCTTCCGGAGGGCAGCGCAATCGGCATCACGGCCGTTCGTCGCGTCGGCGAACTCGAAGATCAAGTCGTTCCACGGCCCCTCGAGGTTCTGATGGGCCGCATCGAAAGCGATCAGGGCGGCGAGCGTCTGCGGGTACGCCTGGCCTGACACCGGGTTCGTGCCGTGAACGTACGTGTGGAGGTACGTCGCGATGTCGGCCTTGAACTCGCACAGAAGCGCTGGGAACTCGTTGGCGGTCGCGGACAGGTCGATGTCGGTCGGGTCGATCACGGTCGCACCTCGGGCCTTGAGCGCGGCGATCGTGTGGTCGAGGATCGACTCGACGACCGGACCCACCAACACGGGGTCGTAGGTGCCGGCGCGCCAGACGCCGATCCGCTTGCCCCGGAGGGCGTGATCGTTGAGGAACTGCGTGTAGTCGGTGAACGCGTGCCCGGCCTGATCGGCGGTCGCGGCGTCGTTCGGATCGACCCCGGTCGCTGCGCCGAGGAGTACCGCAGCGTCGGTCACGTTGCGGGCGATCGGGCCGGCCGTGTCCTGGTTGGCGCTGATCGGGACGACGCCCGCGCGGCTCCACAGCCCGAGTGTCGGCTTGATCCCGACATCGCCGTTGGCTCCGGACGGGCAGACGATCGAGCCGTCCGTCTCCGTACCGACGGCTGCGACCGCGAGATCGGCAGCCGCGGCGACGCCGGAGCCAGAACTCGAGCCGCACGGGTTGCGATCGAGGACGTAGGGCATGTTCGTCTGGCCACCGATGCCGCTCCAGCCGCTCGAGGACGGCGCTGACCGGAAGTTGGCCCATTCGGACAGGTTGGCCTTGCCGATGATGATCGCGCCGGCGGCCTTCAGCTTCTGCGCGATGAACGCGTCGGCGGGCGTGCTCCCGGCGAGTGCCCAGGAGCCGGCTGTCGTCGGCATACCCGTGGTGTCGATGTTGTCCTTGACGATGATCGGAATGCCGAGGAGCGGACGGTCGTCGCCGTTGCGTCGCGCCCGGTCCGGCGCTCGGTCGTCGTCGCCGTTGCGTCGCGCCCGGTCTGCCGCTCGTGCGTCGGCGAGGGCCGTCGGGCTGACCGTGATCACCGCGTTGAGCATCGGGTTGAGCTGGCGGATGCGCCGGAGATAGAAGTTCGTCAGCTCGACGGAGCTCAGCCGATGCGAGTTCATCAACTTCTGGAGCTCCGGGATCGTCGTCGCGTCGACATCGATACCGGAGACCTTGGTGTTCGGCGGGTTGGTCGCGAGGCCGTTCGGCGCCGCCGCCACGGTCGGCTTCGCCGCCACGGTCGGCGCCGCGGCGCCGGATAGCGCGAGCAAGAGGGTCAGCAGGGTCGTCAGAACAAGGGAACGCCGAAGTCGGCTGCTCATCGCGTGACCTCCACGGATTGGGTGGGGTGGACCCTGGGATCGCAGGGCTGGAGCCGGCGATTGTGGCGCTCGATCCTACAACTGTCCCGCTGTCAAGTCGGCAGGTGGTGTCAATGACGCAGAACCAGCCCACAGCTTCGACCTGAAGGCTGAACGCCTAACTCTGGAGGAACGTCTCGAGGCTCACGAGCGCCTCGTCGAGGCGTGACGTGTCACCCCACGCGCCGAGCACCTCGAGCTTGCCCGTCTTGCGGTCGAAGCGAGGCTCGACGCGCCCGACGAGCCGATCGCCGGCGAGGATCGGCAACACGTAGTACCCGAACTCGCGCTTTGTCTTCGGGACGTACATCTCGAGCCGGTAGTGGAAGTCGAAGAGCGCCTCGGCCCGGGCCCGGTCGTGGATGAGCCGGTCGAACGGGGAGAGGAACGTCACCCGGTCGGGAACCGGCCCGGCGGCCGCCTCGGGATGTGCGTGCCACTCGCCGTTCACGAGCTGTACCCCGAGCGCTCGGAAGCGTTGCTCCGCCAGCAATCGGTCGGCGTCCTTCAACGGAAGAGTCTCCGTCTCCGGGTACCAGCGCTCGGCCAGATCCCACAACCGCTGCTTGCCGCGCCGCCCGACGATCGCGACCTGGCCGCGGCCATGCAGGATCTCCAGCATCATGGCCACCTGCCGCGAGCCCCACCAGCGTTGCGCCTCGCGCCGGCTCGCCGCGCGGTCCTCGAGCTCGCGCGCGAGCAACGGGCCACGCGCCTCGAGCTCACGCAGGACGTAGCGCCGGAAGCCTGCGTTCTCCTTCAGGAACTCCTGGCTGCGCCGCTCCCACGCGTACTTCGTGCGGCGGCGGCCCATGCGCGCGCGGACGAGCGGCAGGGACTCGATTGGCCAGATGTAGGCATTCCACTCGAACAGCCTGCGCTCGGTCCAGAGGAGCCGGGCGAGCTCAGCTCGGTCGTACGGTCCGAGGCGGCTCCAGAGCACGAGCTGCTGCGGCGGTGCGACGGTCGAGATCGGATCGATCTGCAGGAATCCCAGCTGAGAGACAGTGTCGAGAATCGTGCGCGCGGAGCCGTCGAGCAGCTGCGAGCGCACCGCGATGCGCCGCGCATCCTCGAGGCTGACGACCTGGGCGCTAACGGTTCTGGAGTGTGTCGAGCCCGATCGCGAGCGCGATGACGAGCCGCCGGTCGACGTGCTTGTCGTGGTCGCTGCCGATGTCGACGATATAGCGGTCGCGGAGCTGGAACTTCCGATCCATGCCGCCGACAGCCGAGCCGTCGACCAGGAAATCGAAGTTGTACGGAATCGGAATCCAGCCGCCTATGTCCGGGACGAAGTCGATCGCGCGACGGGCGATCGCGCCGACGAGGCTCCGCTCCCGTGCGATCATCAGCTCCGCCTCGGCGCCGTCGCGCACGGTCCACGTCGAGCGGAGGAGCGACTGGCGGAACATGTGGTCGAGGACCCCGATCCGCTCCTCGCCCGCCGTCACGTCGTAGCGCGCCCCGCCCATGTCGAACATGCTGCGTGCCTTGATCCGGAAGAGCTCCTGCGTCTCCTGCTCGTCCGCGAAGAAACGGATGTCCTCGCGGATGGCCAGCTTCTTCTGGCGGACATAGGCGATCGGCGGGCCCGCAGGTGTCTCGCCTCCGGCGAGCGGCGTCACCCGGTAGAGGTTCGCGATCGGCCGCAGCAGCTGGTCGACGAGGTAGCGGTCGTAGTCGAAGGCGTCCATCGGCGGGGAAGCCTAGCGGCCGCGGGCGCCGGAGCGATCTTTCGCATCTTGGCGGGAAGGCGTTACGCTTTCGTCACGCTTTTCCGCGTACTGTCGCTGTCATGGTCAGAACGACAACGACGAACACCAAGGCGGCGACACCCTGGGGCCGGGCAGAGCTCGTCGAGGAGGTCACCCTCCGTCAACAGGCCGGCGAGCGGCGGTTCGTCTCGCTCGTTCAACTCCTCGAGCTCCCGGGCGGGGAGCGGCTCGTGCGCTTTACGTACTCGACCGACGGCACCGGGCGGCGCGGGCCCGTCACGCTTCGTCTGCGCGACGTCGAGCGCCTCCGTGCAGGGCTCGCCAAGCGGCCGGAGCTTGCGGAGGCGCTGGGGCTCTAGATGTAGAGCTCTGTTGTCTAGAGCAGAGCGAGCGTACGCTCGCGCGCCGCTTCGACGAGCGAGGCGAGAATCAGCGCACCGTCGGCCGAGCCGAGCAGGGGATCGACCGCGTGCTCGGGGTGGGGCATGAGCCCCATCACGTTGCCGCGCTCGTTGCAGATGCCGGCGATATCGTCGACGGAGCCGTTGCACGCTTCGCCGTAGCGCAAGACAACTTGACGGTTCGCTTCGAGCTCGCGCACGAGCTCGGGCGGTGCGAACCAGCGGCCGTCGCCGTGCTTGACCGGGATCACGATCCGCGCACCCGCCGTGCAGCGCGACGTGAACGGGAGGTCGTCCCGCTCGACGATGAGCGACACGTCCCGGCAGACGAAGCGGAGCGACTCGTTCCGGAGGAGAACGCCCGGCAGGAGCCCGGCCTCGCAGAGGATCTGGAAGCCGTTGCAGATGCCGAGCACGAGGCCTCCGGCACCGGCGAACTCGCACACCGCCGCCGTCGCGGGCGAGAAGCGGGCGATCGCGCCGCACCGGAGGTAGTCGCCGTATGAGAAGCCGCCTGGCAGCACGACCGCGTCGAGATCGGGCAGCTCGCGCTCCTCGTGCCACACCGCCACCGCCTCCGCGTCGAGCGCGGCGAGGGCCCAGAGCGCGTCGCGGTCATCCTGCGAGCCGGGATACGTGACCACGCCGACTCGCGGCTGCGGGCTAGCCATGGACCTCGACCTCGTACGACTCCATCAGCGGGTTCGCGAGCAGCTGCTCGCACATCCTCTCGACCTGTGCGCGTGCCTCGTCGGCGCTCGCCGCGTCGACCTCGAGGTCGACGACCTTGCCGACGCGCGCGTGGCTCACCGAGAAGCCCAGGTGCTCGAGAGCCGATTCGACGGCCTGCCCTTGCGGGTCGAGGATTCCCTCCTTGGGCCTGACGAGGACTGTTGCTCTCACGCGAGCACCACGGCGGGGTTCTCGAGGTACCGGTCGAACGGGATCGTCGTCAGCCGCTCGAAGGCCTCGACGTACTTCGCCCGAGTGCGCGCGACGACGTCGTCGGGCAGCTCGGGCCCCGGATCGGTCTTGTCCCAGCCTGTCTCCTCGCAGTAGTCGCGCACGGACTGCTTGTCGAAGCTGTCCTGCGCTCGGCCGGGCTCGTACGCATCGGCCGGCCAGAAGCGCGAGGAGTCCGGTGTGAGCGCCTCGTCGCCGAGCACGAGCGTGCCGCCGGTGTCGAAGCCGAGCTCGAACTTCGTGTCGGCGATGATGATCCCGCGCTCGAGCGCGTGGCTCGCGGCCGTCGTGTAGAGCGCGATCGCGGCGTGCTCCGCCTCCGCGAGCCGGTCCGCGCCGACGAGCTCTGCGGCCTGCTCGCGGCTGATGTTCTCGTCGTGGCCGGTGTGCGCCTTCGTCGCCGGCGTGAAGATCGGCGCCGGCAGCTTGTCCGATTCGCGCAGGCCGTTGGGAAGCGTGTGCCCCGACGTGCCGCCGGTCGCCCGGTAGTCCTTCCAGCCCGAGCCGGCGAGGTAGCCGCGCACGACGCACTCGATCGGCAGCATCTCGAGCCGGCGGCACTCCATCGACCGCCCGTCGTCGCGGATCGCGAGCATGTGGTTCGGGACGATCGAGCGCAGCAGCGTGAACCAGAAGCCCGAGAGGCCGGTGAGCACGCGGCCCTTGTCCGGGATCTCCGTCGGGAGGATTACGTCGAAGGTCGAGATGCGGTCGCTCGCGACGAGTAGCAGGCGTTCCTCGTCGAGCGCGTAGATCTCGCGCACCTTTCCGGACGCGACATGCGTTGCCTCAGGCATGAACCGGTTCCTCCTTCACGGCGAGTGAATTGAGTCGAGCGAAGACGGTGTCCACGTGACGGGTGTACGCAGCGAGGTCGAAGACCTTGTCGAGGTCGACCCGCGACGTAATCTCTTCGTCGCTCCGGGCAAGCTCTCTGAAGTCCAGCTCCTCGTCCCACGCACGCATCGCGTTGCGCTGCACGACGCGGTACGCCTCGTCGCGGCCGAGCCCGGACTCGACCAGCGCGAGCAGCACGCGCTGGCTGAAGAAGAGGTAGTGGCTCGCCTCGAGGTTGCGGCGCATCCGCTCCTCGCGCACCACGAGGCCCTCGACGAGCCACGCGAACCGGTTGAGCATGTAGTCGACGGCGAGGAAGGCGTCCGGGATGACGACGCGCTCCGCAGACGAGTGCGAGATGTCGCGCTCGTGCCAGAGCGCGATGTTCTCGAGCCCGACGACGGCCGCGGCGCGCACGACCCGGGCGAGACCGCAGATGCGCTCGGCGACGACCGGGTTCCGCTTGTGCGGCATCGCCGACGAGCCCTTCTGGCCGCGGCCGAACGGCTCCTGCACCTCGGCGACCTCCGTGCGTGCGAGATGCCGGATCTCGAGCGCGAACTTGTCGAGCGACGACGCGACGATCGCGAGCGCGGCGAGCAGCTCGGCGTGGCGGTCGCGCTGGAGGATCTGCGTCGAGGTCGGCGCCGGCTCGAGCCCGAGTCGTTCGCACGCGATGCGCTCGAGCTCGGGATCGGTTGCCGCGTAGGTGCCGACGGCGCCGGAGAGCTTGCCAACTCGCATGCCCTCGAGTGCGCGGGCGACGCGCTTGCGGTTGCGGTCGAGCTCGAAGGCCCACCCGGCGAGCTTCAGGCCGAACGTCGTCGGCTCCGCGTGGACTCCGTGCGTGCGGCCCATCTGGAGCGTCGCGCGATGCTGCTCGGCGCGCGCGACGACGGCCGCACAGGCGGCGTCGATCCCTTCGAGTATCAGTGTGCCTGCCTCTCGGATCTGGAGTGCGAGCGCCGTGTCGACGACATCGGAGGACGTGAGGCCGTAGTGGAACCAGCGGCCCTCCTCGCCGAGCTGCTCGGCGACGGCGTCGACGAACGCGGCCGTATCGTGGTGGAGCGTCGCCTCGAGCTCTGCCACCCGCTCGGGCGTCGGAACGGAGGCCTTCTCCTGGAGCGCGCGGGCGGCCTCGGCCGGCACGACCCCGAGCTCGGCCCAGGCCGCGGTGGCGGCGAGCTCGACCTCGAGCCACACCCGCAGCTTGCCCTCGTCCGACCAGATCCTGGCCATGGCCGGACGGGAGTAGCGGGCGATCACTCTGACCAGTGTAGAGGGGGGTGCGGCGGACCGATCAGCCCGAACATCGGCGTGCTGGGTGCACTAGATGTTCAGGATCCGGATCGCGAGCACGGCCGCGTTGCGGGCGTTGTCGACGCCCACTGTCGCGACCGGCACGCCCGGCGGCATCTGCGTGATCGCGAGCAGCGCGTCGAGACCATCGAGCAGGCTGAGGCTCGACCGGAGCGGCACGCCGATCACCGGCAGGTCCGTGTGCGCCGCCACGACGCCCGGCAGCGCCGCCGAGAGGCCCGCGCCGCAGATGAGCACCTTCAGGCCGCGCTCGCGCGCTGTGCGCGCGTACTCGGCGACCGCGCCGGGCGTGCGGTGCGCGGAGCGCACGTCGAACTCGTAGCCGACTCCCTTCTCCTCGAGAACGTCGATCGCGGACTGCATGCGCTCGCGGTCCGACTCGGAGCCCACGAGGATCCCCACGACGACGTCAGACATGTGCGATGTCTCTGCGGAATCTCACGCCGGCGAAATCTATGCGCGACGCGGCGTCGTATGCGGCAGCGCGAGCGTCGGCGATCGAGTCGCCGAGCGCGGTGACGTTGAGGATCCGGCCGCCGTTCGTCACGAGCCGCCCGTCGTGCAGCGCCGTACCCGCATGGAAGACGAGCGCGCCCGCGGCCTCCGCATCGGCGACGCCCTGGATCGGCGTGCCCGAGTCGCCGCGCTCCGGGTAGTCGCGGGCGGCGAGCACGACGGTCACCGCCGCCTGCGGTGACGCCTGTAGCGTCGTCCCTGCCAGATTGCCGGAAGCGCACGCGGCGAGGGCTTCGAGCAGGTCGCCCTCGAGCCGCGGCAGGAGCGACTGCGTCTCGGGGTCGCCGAAGCGGCAGTTGTACTCGAGCACGCGCGGCCCGTCCCCGGTCAGCATCAGCCCGGCGAAGAGCGCGCCGAGGAACGGCATGCGCCGACGGGCGAGCTCCTCCAGCACCGGCGTGCACGCGAGCTCGACCAGCTCGGCGACCTCGTCGGCACCGAGGCGCGGCACCGGCGAGTACGAGCCCATGCCGCCGGTGTTGGCGCCCTCGTCCTTGTCGCCGATCCGCTTGTAGTCCTGTGCGGCGGGGAGGGGCAGCGCCTTCGATCCGTCGCATAACGCGAAGATCGAGACCTCTTCGCCCTCGAGCAGTTCCTCCACATGGAACGCCTGCCCGAGCGCCTCCGCCGCGAGCAGTCCTGCTTCGAGCTCCTCCTGGTTCCGGGCGACCCACACGCCCTTGCCCGCGGCGAGGCCGTCAGCCTTGACGACGCAGGGCGGCCTCGCGACGGCCAGCGTGCGCGCCGTCGGCACGCCGGCGGCCTCCATCACCTCCTTCGCGAAGCTCTTCGACCCCTCGATCTGCGCAGCCTCGGCGCCGGGACCGAAGACCGGAATGCCACGGTGGCGCAGCTCGTCGGCGAGGCCGGCAACGAGCGGAGCCTCCGGGCCTACGACGACGAGGTCGACGCCGAGCTCCGAGGCGAGGGGGCCGAGCGAGGCGAGGTCGTCCGCGCGCACCGGATGGCAGCTCGCGAGCTCGGCAATCCCCGGATTTCCAGGCGCCGCATGGAGCTCGCGGAGCCGCCCGCTGCGTGCGAGGGCCCACGTGAGCGCATGTTCGCGACCGCCCGACCCCACGACCAGCACCTTCACGCGTCGATCCTACGGGTGCCGGAGGCCGGTCAACGGAAGCAGAGACGTAGGCTTACCACATGGAGGCTCCGCCGTACTCCGCAGCGGCGGTCGACGTCGTCCGCCTTCCGGACGGCAGGAACGAGCGCGACCGTGTCGCAGTCGAGGAGCCGCTCGAGATCCGGATCGGCGGGCAGCCCGTTGCCGTCACGATGCGCACGCCGGGGCACGACGAGGAGCTCGCCGTCGGGTTCTGCCTCTCCGAAGGCCTGAGGCCGCGGGCGGCGCGGCTGCCGGACGATCTGGGGGCGAACACCGTCGATGTCGACGCGCCCGGATTCGATCCGGCGCGGCTACAGCGAAGCTTCTACACGACCTCGTCCTGCGGTGTCTGTGGGAAGGGCGCGCTCGAGGCGATCGCGGTCGAGGCGCCGCGCGTCGAGTCGCAGCTCCGCGTCCCGTTCGGGCTCGTGATCGCGCTTCCCGAACGGCTCCGCCAGGCGCAGGCTGCCTTCGAGGTGACGGGCGGCCTGCACGCGACGGGGCTCTTCGATGCCGAAGGCGAGCTCATGTGCGCGCGCGAAGACGTCGGACGCCACAACGCGATGGACAAGGTGATCGGCTGGGCATTCGGCGAAAGCAGGCTGCCCCTGGCCGATGCGGTGCTCTGCGTGAGCGGCCGGCTCTCGTTCGAGCTCGTGCAGAAGGCGGCGGTCGCGGGCTGCCCGATTCTCGTCGCCGTCGGCGCGCCGTCGAGCCTCGCCGTGTCGCTCGCCGCAGACCGCGGCCTCACGCTGTGCGGCTTCGTTCGCGGCGGGGCCGCCAACGTCTACACCGAGACTTGGCGCATCGAGCGCTGACGGGCGTGCTGCTCGTCGGTGGGGCGAGCACGCGTTTCGGCTCGCCGAAGGCGCTCGCGCGCGTCGGCGATGAGACGCTGGCCGAACGTGCGTGGCGCCTCCTCGGCGAGGCGTGCGAGGAGCGCATCGCCGTCGGAAGGCACGAGTACGAGCTTCCGTTCGACGTGCTCGCCGACGGGACCGAGGTGCGCGCGCCGATCGCCGGGCTCGTCGCCGGCCTGCGCGCTGCAACGCACGACGTGGCCGTCGTGATCCCGGTCGACACGCCGAACCTCACGGCGGCAGCGCTCCACGAGCTGGCCGATGCGTGCCTCGACGCGGCGGTCCCGCCGAGCGGACCGCTTCCCGGCGCGTATCGCCGCAGCGCACTTCCCGTGCTCGAGGCCGCCCTCGCCGAGGGGCGGTTGAAGCTCCGCGAGGTACTGAGCGAGCTCGAGGTCGCGATGGTCGACCTTGACGAGCGGCTCCTCGTCAACATCAATACGCCTGGCGATGTTCAACGTCTCTGACGCTGCCTACGACAACTTCATGGGCCGGTTCTCGTTCCCGCTCGCGGCGGTCTTCGCGGACTTCGCCGGCATCGTGTCCGGTCAGCGCGTGCTCGACGTCGGCGCCGGAACCGGCGCACTGACGTCCGAGCTCGTCCGTCGCGGAGCGTCGCCGGCCGCTGCCGATCCCTCACCGCCCTTTGTCGCAGCCCTACGCGGCCGGCTTCCGGGCGTCGAGGTGCAGGAGTCGCCCGCCGAGAGCCTTCCGTGGCCTGACGAGTCGTTCGACGCGGCGCTCGCGCAGCTCGTGATCACGTTCATGCGCGATGCTCCGGCCGGAGTGGCTGAGATGCGCCGCGTCGTGCGCCGCGGCGGCGTCGTCGCGGTCTGCATGTGGGACCGGGACGGGATGGAGATGCTCGGGGCCGTAAACCGGACGCAACGGGTACTCGACCCGAGCCGTCCGACACCCGAGCAGCGGACGAACTACCGGACGCTGGAGGAGATCGAGCGTCTCATGGGTGACGACGCCGAGTTCGATCTCCTCGAGGTCGACGCCGCCTACACGGGCTTCGGCGAGCTCTGGGAGACGGTCGTGAACGGGGCGGGTCCGGCCGGCGAATGGGCCAAGTCGCTCGACACCGAACAGCGGCGGGAGGCGCGTGCCGAGCTCTACCGGCAGGTCGACGAGCCGGAGGGGCCCTTCACCCTGCGCGGGCGAGCGTGGGCGGCGCGCTCTACGCGCGCGTGAGGACGCTCTTGCGCTCGGCGCCCGTCCCGATGAGCGTCACCTCGACGTCGAGCTCGCGTTCGACGAAGTCGACGTAGCGCCGCGCTGCCACCGGCAAGTCGTCGACCGAGGTGCACTCGTCGAGCGGCTCGTGCCAGCCAGGCAGCGTCTCGTACACCGGCCGTGCTGCGTGGAAGTCACTCTGGTGCGCAGGGAAGTCGCCGGTCTCGGCGCCGTCGCGCAGCGTATAGCGCACGCACACTGGGAGCTCGGCAAAGTGCGAGAGTACGTCGAGCTTGGTGAGCGCGAGCCGGTCGATGCCGTTGACGCGAACCGCGTAGCGGAGCCCGACGAGGTCGAGCCAGCCGCAGCGGCGGCTTCGACCGGTGACGGTTCCGTACTCGTGGCCGAGGTCGCGCATCCGCTCCTGGTCGGGGCCGTCGATCTCGGATGGGAATGGTCCTTCGCCGACGCGTGTCACGTATGCCTTGGCGACGCCGATCACGTGATCGATGCGTTGCGGGCCGATTCCGGTTCCGGTCGCCGCGCTCGATGCGACCGGATTCGACGACGTGACGAACGGATACGTGCCGTGATCGAGGTCAAGCAGCGTCGCCTGAGCGCCTTCGAACAAAACGGCCTTCCCGTCGCGCAGCGCGTTGTCGACGTAGAGCGAGGTGTCGCTGACGTACGGACGCAGCCGCTTCGCGTAGCCCTCGTACTGCGCCGCGACCATCTCCAGGTCGAACGGCTCGCTCTCGTATACGCGCTCGAGCCAGAGGTTCTTCTCCGCGAGTGCGGCCTCGATCTTCTGGCGCAGGATCTTTGCGTCGAGGATGTCCTGCACGCGGATACCGAGCCGCATCGCCTTGTCGGCGTAACACGGACCGATGCCGCGCTTCGTCGTGCCGATCGCGAGCTTCCCGAGCCGCCGCTCGCTCGCCTGGTCGATCGCGAGATGCCAGGGCATGATCAGGTGCGCATTGCCGGACACGTACACCTCGTGGGTCGGGTGGCCGCGCCGCTCGAACTCGTCGAGCTCGCCGATCAGCACCTCCGGATCGACGACGCAGCCGTTGCCGATCACGCACGGCTTGCCCCGCACGATGCCGCTCGGCAGCGCGCGGATCTTGTACGTCTCCTCGCCGACGACGATCGTATGGCCGGCGTTCGGGCCGCCCTGGTAGCGGCACACGACGTCCGAGTCCTGCGCGAGCAGGTCGACGATCTTGCCCTTGCCTTCGTCTCCCCACTGCGCGCCGACAATCACGGTCGAAGGCACGTACCGCAGTGTTGCAGACACGGATGTTGACCCGCTCGGGGTCAGAAACGCGACGTCGCTGCGGCCCCCGCGTATCCGGCCTGCGCCAGCGCGACCGTGATCTCGTCGAGGATCGCGGGATCGTCG
>JBGQKY010000054.1:0-14837 GCA_041499745.1 Gaiellaceae bacterium | reverse complement strand
GTCGAGCTCGCGTCCTCGAGCGCGCCGACCTGCGTCTGGAACATCAGGTTGAACTGGCGGGCCTCGGTGAGATCGCATTCCGAGTGCTCCCCGGGTCGCTTGCTCGGTCGTTTCCCGCACTGGGCGTCCTCGAGGCGGTCGGCCCGGAAGCGGAGCTTGCAGGTGCGGCAGTCGATGAGCGGGTCGCTGAACCCCGCCGCGTGGCCGGACGCCTCCCAGACGGCGGGGTTGAGGATGACCGCGGAGTCGAGGGCGACCATGTCGTCCCGCTCCTGGACCATCGAGCGAAACCACAGCGAGCGGATGTTGTTCTTCATCAGCACGCCGTAGTGGCCGTAGTCGTAGGTCGAGCCGAGGCCGCCGTAGATCTCGGAGGAGGGGAAGACGAACCCGCGCCGCCGGCAGAGGGAGACGATCTTGTCCATGGTCACGTCTGTCATCGGGCCGTACCGTATCCACCGTGGCCCCCAAACCCCCGACAGCACCGACTCGAGCGATCGCAGCGGCCGTGGAGGCGGGCATCCACTTCGTCCTCCACGGGTACGAGCACGAACCGGGCGCGGCATCATACGGGCTCGAGGCAGCCCAGAAGCTCGACGTCGGCGCCGAGCGGCTCTTCAAGACGCTCGTCGTCTGGGTGGACGAGCAGCTCATGGTCGCCTGCGTGCCCGTGACCGCGGAGCTGGATCTGAAGGCGCTCGGCAAGCGCGCGCGGATGGCCGAGAAGGAGCAGGTGCAGCGAGCGACCGGGTATGTGAGCGGCGGCACGAGCCCGCTCGGCCAGCGCAAGGCACTGCCGACGCACGTGGACGCCTCGGCGCTCGGGCACGAGACGATCCTCGTGAACGCCGGTCGCCGCGGTCTCCAGATGGAGCTCGATCCGAGCGACCTCGTCCGCCTCACCGGCGCACGCGTCCACGAGATAGCGTCCCCGCGGTGAAGAAAGCAGAGGTGGCGAAGGCGCCGGTCGAATTGCACGTCGTCTCGGACGCGACCGGAGAGACGGCCGCCCGCCTCGTGCAGGCGCTCGAGGCTCAGTTCCCGGACCAGGAGTTCGTCGAGATCAGGCATCCGCGCGTCGAGTCGGAGGAGGACCTGCACGTCGCCGTGAGCCGGATGAAGGGCCGCCCCGCGGTCGTCATCTACACGATCGTCGAGCCGCACCTGCGCGAGGCGATGCGGGCTCTGTGCCGCCGCGCGAAGCTGCACTACTGCGATCTGCTCGGTCATCCGATCGAGGCTGTCGCGCGCGTTTCGGGGATGGCTGCGCGGATGACGCCGGGCTCCCGGCCGCC
Organism: Gaiellaceae bacterium; assembly: GCA_041499745.1. Taxonomy (GTDB): domain Bacteria; phylum Actinomycetota; class Thermoleophilia; order Gaiellales; family Gaiellaceae; genus Palsa-739. Next base: position 13,542 of record JBGQKY010000054.1, on the reverse strand, counting down.
GCTCAACTCCGCGTACTTCAAGCGCATGGAGGCGATCGAGTTCGCCGTGCGCTTCGACGACGGCGTCGGCCGCGGGCTCCACGACGCCGACATCGTGCTCGTCGGTGTGTCGCGCACGTCGAAGACGCCGCTCTCGATCTATCTCGGCTATCTCGGCCACAAATCCGCGAACGTCCCCGTCGTCAAAGGAATCGAGCCGACGCCGGAGCTCTGGGAGATCGACCCGGCCAAGGTCGTCGGGCTCACGATCGACCCGAACCGGCTCTCGGACATCCGGCGCGCGCGCGTGCGGACGATGGGCGCGCGGAACCGCCAGTACGCAGAGCTCACGGAGATCTACGAGGAGCTCGAGCAGGCGGAGAAGCTGCATCGCCGGCTCGGCTGCCCGGTGATCGACATCTCCGAGCTGTCGATCGAGGAGACGGCGCACCGCGTGCTGCGGGTCATCGAAGAGCGCCAGACGGTGAAGCAGGCGGGACCCGCCGCGTGAAGAACGAGAAGGGGTCGGTGCCGCTGCGCTACTGGGTGCTGTGGTGGGCGGCGCTCGCCGTCTTCGACTTCGTCTTCTACGTGCTCCTGACGCCGATCTGGATCGGCCTGCGCGTCGTCGCGTGGCTCGCCGAGTTCCGCGCGCGGCGACGCCGCTAGAGGAGCCGCGCCGCGAGCTGCCGCTCGCCGTCCGCATCGACGATGTAGCCTCCGGATCCCGGCAGCGACGAGACGACCTCGTGCAGCTCGCTGCCCACGTAGTGCGCGCCGGCCGCGTCGTCGAGCGCGATGCCGGCCGGAAAGCCCTCGCGCACGAGCCGCCGGTAGACCGGGCGGCGGCGCTCCTCGCCGTCGTAATGCGGGCAGGCGCTGCCCGCGAGAAAGCCGAGTCCGTCGCGCATTCCGGCGAGCTGCGGCCCGAACGAGTCCGTGACGCCTGCCTCGAACCAGCAGATCATCCCGGCGCTCCAGCCGGCGAGGACGACGCCGCGCTCCCACGCCTCCCGCAGCACGCCGTCGAAGCCGTGCACGCGCCAGACGGCGAGCATGTTCGCAGTGTTGCCGCCGCCGACGAGGATCACGTCGTGCTCGAGGGCGAACCCGAGCAGGTCCGCGGGAGGCCACGGATTGAAGCGCAGATCCGAGAGCTCGGCCCGGCCGCGCAGCCGCTCGAGCCAGTCGACCGTCGCGTAGGGATTCTCCATTGCCGCCGTGGGCACATAGAGGACTCGCGAGCCCCCGGCAAGGCCGAGTACGTAGTCGAGCATCGAATCGTGCGGGAAAGCGCCGAGGCCGACGATGTGGCGGGAGACCATCAGGACCCATATGACACCATGGCGCGGGTGACCCGCTTCGTCTACGACTTCGACGAGCCGGCCGAGGGCGGCCGAGAGCTGCTCGGCGGCAAGGGCGTCGGCCTCGCCGAGATGACGCAGCTCGGGGTTCCCGTCCCGCGCGGTTTCACGATCACGACCGACGCCTGCCGTGCGTACATGCGCGAGGGCGGCTCGCCGGAAGGCCTCGAGGAGCAGGTCGGCGAGCACATCGCGCGGCTCGAGGAGAAGACCGGAAAACGCTTCGGCGACACGGAGGATCCGCTGCTCCTCTCGGTTCGGTCGGGAGCCGCGGTCTCGATGCCCGGGATGATGGACACGATCCTCAACCTCGGGCTGAACGACGACGCGGTCGAAGGGCTCACGCAGACGACGGGCAACCCGCGCTTCGCCCGCGACTCGTACCGGCGCCTGATCCAGATGTTCGGCGAGGTCGTCGACGGCATCGCCGGGCACCGCTTCGAGCAGGCGCTCGGCGATCTCAAGCGCGAGCGAGGCGCTCGTCAGGACGTCGATCTTTCCCCGGACGATCTCGCGCAGCTCGTCGAGACGTACAAGGACATCTACGGCCAGGAGACCGGCGGCGGGTTCCCGCAGGACGCCCGCGAGCAGCTCCGCCGCGCCGTGCTGGCCGTGTTAGAGTCCTGGGAGAACCCGCGCGCGCAGGTCTACCGGCGCACGTACGGCATTCCCGACGACATCGGGACGGCCGTGAACGTCGTCCAGATGGTCTTCGGCAACAACGGCGACCGCTCGGCGACGGGGGTGTGCTTCACGCGCGACCCGTCGACCGGAGAGCCCGGCCTCTACGGCGAGTACCTCGTGAACGCGCAGGGCGAGGACGTCGTCGCAGGCATTCGCACGCCGCAGCCGATCGAGGAGATGCGCGAGCGCCTACCGGACGCATTCGCGCAGCTGCTCGAGACCATGAAGCGCCTCGAGCAGCACTACCGCGACATGCAGGACATCGAGTTCACGATCGAGGACGGGACGCTCTATCTCCTCCAGACCCGCTCGGCGAAGCGCACCGCCGCCGCAGCCGTCAGGTCTGCCGTCGACATGACGGCAGAGGGTCTGATCACGCGCGAGGACGCGATCGCACGCATCGACCCGATGCAGATCGACCAGCTGCTGCATCCGATGCTCGACCCGAAGGCGGAGTTCGAGGTAGCGGCGCGCGGTCTCAATGCGTCGCCCGGCGCAGCGTGCGGTGCGATCGTGCTCGATGCAAACACCGCCGTCGAGCGCGGCAAGGCGGGCGAGTCCGTGATTCTCGTCGGCTGGGAGACGACCCCGGACGACATCCACGGGATGATCCTGGCGAAGGGCGTGCTCACGGCCCACGGCGGGATGACCTCCCACGCCGCGGTCGTCGCACGCGGCATGGGGAAGCCGTGCGTTGCCGGCTGCGAGGGGCTCGAGATCGACGCGGCGACGAGGACGGTGCGGCTCGGAGGGCGCGAGCTGCACGAGGGCGACACGATTACCATCGACGGCGGCACCGGCCGCGTTGTCATCGGCGAAGTGGCGCTCGTGGCCCCGCAGATCAACGAGGACTTCGAGACGGTGCTCACCTGGGCAGACGCCGTCCGGCGACTGAAGGTGCGCGCGAACGCCGACAATGCGGAGGACTCCGCGAAAGCCCGCGAGTTCGGCGCGCAGGGAATCGGCCTCTGCCGTACCGAGCACATGTTCTTCGGGGATGACCGCCTGCACGCCGTGCAGGAGATGATCCTCGCTTCCGACGAAGCGGGCAGGCGGCACGCGCTCGACCGGCTGCTGCCGATCCAGCAGGCGGACTTCGAGGCCATCTTCGAGGTCATGGCAGGGCTGCCGGTGACGATCCGGCTGCTCGACCCGCCGCTGCACGAGTTCCTGCCGCCACTCGAGGAGGCGACCGACGAGCGGATGCGCCACCGGATCCGCGCGCTGACCGAGTCGAACCCGATGCTGGGCACCCGCGGCTGCCGGCTCGGGATCCAGTGGCCGGAGATCTACGAGATGCAGGTGCGCGCAATCGCCCGCGCGGCGAAGGCGGTGCAGGAGCGCACCGGTGATGCGCCGCTCCTCGAGATCATGCATCCGCTGGTCGGCTTCCGCGAGGAGCTGCGGCGGCTACGTGAGCTCACCGAGCAGGTGATGGCGGACGAGGCGCCGGAGCTCGCCTACCTGTGCGGGACGATGATCGAGCTGCCGCGTGCGGCGCTGCGCGCCGACGAGATCGCCGAGGTCGCCGACTTCTTCTCGTTCGGCACGAACGACCTCACGCAGACGACGCTCGGCATGTCGCGGGACGACGCAGAGGGGAAGTTCCTCACCTTCTATCTCGAGGAGGGCGTGCTCGACCGCAACCCGTTCGAGACGATCGACGAGGGCGGCGTCGGCGATCTCATGCGCATCGCCGTCGAGCGCGGGCGCAACACGAAGCCGGATATCAAGCTCGGCATCTGCGGCGAGCACGGCGGAGAGGCGAGGTCGGTCGAGTTCTGCCACCGCCTCGGGCTCGACTACGTGAGCTGCTCGCCGTACCGCGTGCCGCTCGCGCGCCTCGCCGCGGCGCAGGCCGCCCTGAAGGAGGGCAGCCGGGCCGAGTACGTTGCCTCCGGTGGATAGATGATTGATGCCACGGCATCAACCATCTAGCGGCTGTGGCCGCTAAGTTCGAGATCCTGATCGACGGCCGCAGCCGCTGGAAGGCGTCCTCCGAGCAGGACGTCCGGGCGTGGCTCGAGGAGTACCGGGAGGAGCACGCCGCCGACGATCCGGATGCCGCACACGTGCAGGTTCGTCGGCTGTCGCGGCTCGCGTGGCTGACCGGCGGCAGGCTCGTCGATCGTGGCGTTTTCTTGCGCGAGCGGTGAGGATCGCCCGGGCGTGGATGCACAATGCTCGGCATGCGCTTCGTAGTCGTCGTCGCGCTCGCCCTCGCGCTCGCCGCGCCTGCGCAGGCGGCGCTGAAGCCGGGCGAGCGGGCCGCGGTCGCGGTCTCGGTTGCGACGCTCTGGAAGGCGCCGAACGCGTACCGGTCGATCGATCGGCCGGCGGTGGGAAACCCGGTCGACCTCGACGCCTGGAACCGCCTGCTCCCGACGGGCGACCTTCGGCGCGGCCTCGTGTCGCGCGTCCAGACGCAGGCGCTGTACGGCGAGCTCGTGACGGTGATCGAGGTCCGGAGCGGCTGGGCGAAGGTCGCCGTTCCCGACCAGCCAGACCCTCAGGATCCGCGCGGCTACCCGGGGTGGCTGCCCGTGTCGCAGCTCCGCGAGGGCTACGACCCGGTCGGCTCGGGTCTGATGGTGCACGCCCGCAAGGCGGTGATCACGTTGAGGTCGGGCCGCAAGCTCCCGGTCAGCTATGGCACGTGGCTGCCGATCGAGCGCGCCGCCCACGACGGCCGGGACTGGGTCGTCCGAACCCCGCTCGGACCCGGCACCGTCCCCCAGGCGGCGCTCGGCGGCGCGTCGGGCCCGACCGGCCACGACGTCGTCCGCGAGGCGAAGCGCTTCCTCGGCATCCGCTACCTCTGGGGCGGCCTCTCGACGTGGGGCTTCGACTGCTCCGGCCTCGTCTGGGACGTCTTCCGCGTGCTCGGGGCGACGATCCCGCGCGACGCCGACCCGCAGTTCCGAGGCGGGACAGCCGTGGCGCGCGGCTCGCTCCGCCCCGGCGACCTCGTCTTCTACGGCACGCAGCACTACGTCCACCACGTCGCGATCTATGCGGGCGGCGGGCAGATGATCGAGGCGCCGAACTCCGACTCGATGGTCAGGCTCGTCCCGTTCCGGACGACCGAGTACGCCGGCGCGCGCCGCTACGCGCGCGACTGACGGGCTAGCCCAGCCCGCGAACCTTCCAGTACGAGATCGCGATGCTCGCGGCGGCCACGAGGACGAGGCCGATCGAGCCGGTGATCCCGACCCGGCCGTACGCCGCGTGGCCGCGTCCCCAGCGCGCGAACGCGAGCGTCACGAGGATTCCGCCGGCGAGGCCACCCAGGTGGCCGCCGATCGAGATGTTCCCGCCGGCACCGTTGAGCCCGAAGTTCAGCGCCAGGTTGACCAGGATCAACGTGGCCGCCGTGCCGCCGAGGCGGCCCGTCGCCTGCCACTCGATGATGAGCATCGCGCCGAGGATCCCGAAGATCGCGCCCGAGGCTCCGACCACCGGGGTGGTCGGCGTCCCGATGAGCGCTCCGGCCGAGCCGGCAAGGCCCGAGACGAAGTAGAGCCCGATGAACCGCACGCGGCCGAGGTACTCCTCGACCGGCGCGCCGATCCACCAGAGGGCGAGCATGTTGAACCCGATGTGGATCAGGCTGCCGTGCAGGAACGCGGCCGTGATCAGCCGCCACCAGTCGCCGTGCGCGACAAGCGGGCCGTAGAGAGCCCAGTTGTTGTAGAGCGCGCCGCCGATGGGATTGTTGATGCCCCCGCCCTGCATCGCGGCGATCAGGTACACGACGACGTTGACCGCGATCAGGGCCTTCGTCACGAGCGCCTGCGTCGATCCGACGCGCGTCTTCTGCGCGCGTGCGATGCCGCCGCCGATCGGTCCCCGCTTTGCACCGGCACCGGCGTGGTCGGGACACCGCAGGCCGACAGGTGCAGGTGTCATGCACTCGGTGCAGATCGGCCGCCCGCACTCCGAGCACGAAAGCCCGGTCTCGCGGTCCGGGTGGCGGTAGCAGGTCGGGAGGCGCGGCTCCGCGGTCGACATCCGGACTAGCCTAGCCGCGTGCTCGTCCACGTCGCCTTCACTCCGGGAGAGCAGGCACCTGCTCCTATCGGCATCGTCGTCGACGTCCTGCGCGCGACATCGACGATGACGCAGGCGATCGCGGCGGGCTACCGGCGCGTTCTCTGCTGCGCGGAGATCGAGGAGGCGCGCTCGCTCGCGGCGACTGAGGGCCCGGCGATGCTCGCCGGCGAGCGGCGGCTCGAGGCGATCCCCGGCTTCGACTTCGGCAACTCGCCGCGCGAGGTGGCCGAGAAGCCCGAGGTCGACACGCTGATCCTCACGACGACGAACGGGACGCGCCTGCTCGTCTCGGCCGCGGCGCGCTTCGAGCACGTCTACGTCGGCTCGCTGCTGAACCTCGACGCGGTGGCGGCCGCGGCGAGCGAGCACGGACAGGACGTCGCGGTGCTCTGCGCGGGCGTCCTCGGCGAGCTCGCGCTCGACGACGCGTACTGCGCCGGCCGCATCGCGGAGGCGCTCGCCGGCGACCGGACCGACTCCGCCACCGCGGCGATACGTCTCGCCCGGAGCTACGCCGGCGCGCGCGAAGGGCTCGGCGCCGGGCGAAGCGCCTGGAACCTTCGCCGCCACGGCCTCGAGGCCGACATCGACTGGTGTGCGCGCGAGAACGCTCTCGACGTCGTGCCGCGCTACCGAGGGGCGGTCGGCCCGGCGGCCGAGGTCGGCCTCTAGTGGTTACCCGCCAGAGCCCTGCCAGTGCGGAGTCGAGAGTCGGCCACCGTTGACGTCCGCTCGTCGCCGCCCGGCGTTCGACCGGCGAAAGAAGCCGTACTCCCTGAGAGCAAGACCGACAGTTGCAGTCGAGAGCGACAGGCCGACCGCTATCCTCCACGCTTCGCCGCCTGACTCCTCGAACGGGGTGAGCCAGAACGCAACCGGGATCAGCCACGCCAGACTCAGCTTCGGAGTGAGCAGGCCGACCGGAACAAGCAGGAGTGCGGAGTAGTGCAGCCAGCCCACGGGGGAGAAGACGCATGCCGTCAACACCAACAGTGCGAGGCTCTCCCGGTCGTCGATCCGCCCTCGTCGCACCGCTACGGCGATCGCAGCGGACGCAATCGCCGCGCCTGCGAACAGGAGCCCCGCGGTCACCACGCCGGGTGCGTGCACGACGGATCCGAGCGCGGCGAGGCTGTAGCCGTTGTCCATCCATATGTCCTGCGCGCTGCGAAGGAGTTGTGGATAGCCGGTGAAGTGCGCAAAGCCGATCGTGGCCCACGACCCCACGACGATGAGCAGCGCTGCCGCGAGAGTTGCTGCGGCCGAGCGGACGCCCGAGCATGCAGCTCGCCAGATGATGATCGGCCAGAGAAAGAGCTTGACGACCGTGACGAGCGCGAGTGGCACGCTCGTGCGAGCGGAGGAGCGAAACCGCCAGCAGACGGCGATACCGAGCACGAGCAGTGGCGTGAGTGCTCCGAGCCGGAGTCCATGTAGCACCGGGAACCAGAGAAACGCAACCCCGTAGCACCGCCAGTCGCGCACGCCGAGCAGCCAAAGAGCAAAGCCGATCGCGATTGCAGAGATGGAGATGAAGAGCATCGCCGCTGCCAGGAAGGGCAAGAGGCCGAACGGCAGCAACATGTCCGCCAGCACGGGCGGATAGAGATACGCCGCGTAATGCACACCGGCCGAGTTGAGGCCCGTTGCGGCGAACGGATCCCGGGCGTGCGCGACGTTTGCAGCCGCCTGCCAAAACGCGTGGAAGTCCCAGGCGTACGTGTCGTGAGGGGCGCCGAACGCGAAGAGCCCGAGGAGCACGGCCGGAAGGGCCGCGAAGTAGAGGATCTGTGCGACGCGCGTCAAAAGCAATTCGTCTCCGTTGACGCTCTATCGTCGGCCTGGACCGGTCGGCCTACCCCCACCGGGGGGAATCCGCGAGCCCAGAGAGCAGAGCCGGTGCTCGGGGTGGGCGGAGCTCAGTCCAGGGAGCTCGCAGCGGCGAGGAGCCGCCCGAGGCGCTCCTGATCTGCAGGCGGCCACATTCGGCGGAGTGCCTTCCCGGGCGCGTGCTCTGCGGTCGGCACCGCCTCGTCGGCGAGGCGCGCATCGCGGGTGTGCGGCTCTCGCGTCACGAGGCCGATTCGCTCGAGCGGCGCGAGCTGCCGCGCCACGCCGGACGGCGTGAAGCCGAGGCGTGGTCGAGGCCGCTAGATTCAGGCCGTGAAGGCGCTTGCGCTGGCCCTGCTCGCCGCGGCGCTCCTCGCCGCGGGAGCGAGCGCAGCCGCGCCGGCGCGTCCGTGGCTCTGGCAGTGCGAGCAGATCGGCCTCGAGCAGGCGAAGGACGCGTGCTACGTGCGCCTCCTGCTCCAGGACGTCGATCGCTCGGGCGATCCGGCGACGGAGCTGCCGAGGATCGATGCCCGCGCGCGGGCGGCCGGGACGTCCCTCTACGGACGCTGCCACCTGCTGATGCATGAAGTCGGACGGCGCTGGGCGGTCGAGCACCGGCTCACGCTCGAGGGGCTTCAGAACGTCGTGCCCCGCTCGAACGACCCCGGCTGCTCGGCCGGCTTCGGCATGGGGATCGTGATGGCGCTGGGCCCGCAGATCATCTCGACCGGCGGCAAGAGCGCATTGAAGACGTGCGTCACGCTGCCGACGCGCTGGCGCTCGTTCACGTGCGTACACAGCCTCGGCCATGCGCTCATGCGCGGCTACCACGAGTCGCTCTTCCTCGCGGTGCAGGCATGTGAGCGGCTCGGTCCGCGCTACGCGCCCGACTGTGCGCAGGGTGCGTTCCACGACTACTGGATCTCGCTCCGCGGCGCGGACGACACGACATCGCCCGTGCACGCCGTGCGCTCGCCGCAGAAGCTCTGCGCGCAGTACGCGCGATTCGCGATGGCGTGCTGGTACCGCTACTGGATCGAGCAGGCACCCGGCCCGGTGGTCATGAACGCGCATGACCTGCTCGCGCTCTGCCGCGGGCTCGAAGGAGATCAGCGGGCCGGATGCGTCGCGGGAGCCTCGAAGGCGGTCTACGACACGCCCGTCGCCCAGGCGAGACTCTGCGCGCAACTCGACGCCGTCGATGCGCTCGCCTGCCTCCGCGGCGTCGGCAACCAGGAGTACGCGGGCCGCCTCGAGAGCGAGGTCGCGCTCTTCAGGGAGTGCGCGCGAATGCCCTCGGGCGCCCGATCGGGCTGCGCGGCGTGGTTCGGCCGCACGTTCAACGTCGTCACGAACGGGCGCTTCCTCGCGGAGGGGTGTTCGAGGCTCGCCGCTGCGATGCGGGCGCCGTGCAGAGCGGGAGCGCGTCGCTGGCTCGAACCGCTCGTCAGCTTCTCCTGACGAGCAAAGTGAGACAGTAGAGACGCGCATGTACGAGCTTCATGCCGTCAAGTACGCGGATCTCAACGCCAGAAAGCGGAGCGATGTCTTCGTCGGCGGCGATCCGCACGACGGCCGCATCGACATGGACTACTTCGTGTGGGTCGCGGTCGGTGCCGATCGAGTCTGCGTCGTCGACACGGGCTTCGGGCCGGAGGTGGCGGCACGACGGGGGCGCCGCTACATCCAGTCGCCTTCGGAGAGCCTGTCGATCCTCGGTGTCGACACGAAGCGAGTCGAGGACGTGGTCATCACGCACATGCACTTCGACCACGCGGGCAACTTCGACCTCTTCCCGAACGCCCGCTTCCACCTTCAGGACCGCGAGCTGGCATTCGTGACCGGGCGGCAGATGACCCATGCCTTCATGCGCGCCGCCTACGAAGTGGACGACGTCGTCGGCATGGTTCGCGCCGTCTACGACGAACGCGTGGTCTTCCACGATGGAGACGCGGTGATCGCGCCCGGCATCGAGGTGTTTCTGGTCGGTGGACACACACGAGGGCTTCAGGCTGTCCGGGTCGCCACTCGTAGGGGCGCCGTGGTGCTCGCATCCGACACGAGCCACTACTACGAGAACTTCGAGCAGGGCCGCGTCTTCTCGATTCTGGAGAGCGCGGCCGATGTGCTCGAGGGGTATCGGCGACTGCGGGAGCTGGCCGCGCGACCGGAGCTGATCGTGCCGGGACACGACCCGCTCGTGATGCGCCGGTATCCCCGATCCGACGAACGCCTTGCCGGCCTCGCCGTTCGACTCGATACCGAGCCCAGCTCAGATGACGAGCCCGGCCGGCCGGGTAAGGTGGGTTGACAGGGGAACAGGTGTTCGTGTAGAACATACGTTCCCATGATCGCCTGCCTCTCCATCCCCGGGTTCGAGCTGAAGTCGGCGTTGCGGGCCCGCCCGTCGCTCGCGACGGCCCCGGCGGCCCTCTCGCCGGGGCCGGTCGGAGAGCCGCTGCTCGGGCCCGTGACGGCCGCGGCGGCGGCGCTCGGCGTCCAGCCGCGGATGCGGCTCGGCGAGGCCCTCGCGACGTGCCCGCAGCTCGTCCTCGTCGAGCCGGACCCGGCGGGAGCCGAGCTCGCCTGGGAGGAGATCGTCCGCTCGCTCGAGGACGCCGGGTTCGCCGTCGAGCCGGCCGGGCTCGGCACAGCGTTCTTCGAGACCCGTGGAGTGGAGCGTCTCTACGGCGGGCTCGAGCCGGCGCTCCGGCGCGCGCTCGCCGCGGCCGGGACGCAATGGGACGCGCGGATCGGCGCGGCGGGCCGGCGGTTCGCCGCGCTGGCGGCGGCGTCGGTCGCGAAGCCGGGGCAGCTCCTCGTCGTGCGCGACGAAGAGGTCGGGCGCTTCCTCGCGCCGCTGCCGCTGACGCTGCTGCCGCTCGAGCGGCAGCGCTACGAAGAGCTGGAATCGCTTGGAGTGCGGAGGCTTGGACAGCTTGCCGGGCTCCCGGGTGGTGCCGTCGCCGAACGCTTGGGGCCGGACGGCCGGCGCGCCTGGGGCCTGGCGAGAGGCGGAGCGGCCGCGCGGGTGCGCGGTCGCCGTCCTCCTGCCGAGCTCGCGGAGTCGCTCGAGTTTCCGGAGGCGGTCGGCAACGAGCTGACGCTGCGGCGTGCGCTCGGAGCGCTCGTCGAGACGGCGCTCGCGCGGCCGGAGCGGCGCGACCGCTTCGTCCGCAAGGTCGCGCTCGCGGCCCGGCTCGTGTCGACCGGGTCGGGGGGCGGCGGCTCGTGGCGGCGGTCGCTGACGCTGCGCGAGCCGAGCGCCGAAGCCGAACGGATCCGCATCGCGCTCGCACCGCGGCTCGCAGAGCTGCCGGCACCCGTGCTCGAGCTGCGGCTCGAGCTCGTCGAGCTGACGGAGCCGGCCGGGCATCAGCTCGAGCTCCTCGCCGCCGGGGCGGAGGACCGCACCCGCCTGAGCGAAGGGCTGCGCCAGGTGCGGGCGAGCACCGGGTCAGGCTCCGTCTGCACCGTCGTGGAGGTCGCACCGTGGTCGCGGATTCCCGAGACGCGCGCGCTGTTCGTACCGCGGGACGACTGAACGAGCCGCGACCCGCGCGCGTCGAGGCGAACTTCGACGGCACGCCGTGGCAGGTGAACCATCAACCGGTCGCGGTTCTCCGGGAGGAGTGGCGCGTGCTCGATCGCTGGTGGACGGAGGAGCCCGTCGTGCGGCGCTACTTCGAGGTCGTGCTCGAGACGGGCGAGAACACCGTCGTCTTCCACGACGGTGCGGGAGGGGGCTGGTTCACCCAGAGAGGCGCGTAGAGGGAAGACGCCGGAAGCAATCCAGGGAGGGCCGGTCAGCCTCGCTTCGACTCGAGCGCGGCCTGCCCGAGGGCAAGCCACTGGTCGGCGTGCGCCTCCGGCACCTGCACCCATTCCCGCATCGGTCGGCCCTGCATGGGCTCGAACAGATGGGCGCCGCCGAGAGCGAGCGCCCGCTCCCGCGCGGCCTCGTCTGGAAGCTTGAAGACCATGTCGCCCTCGTAGAGCCCGGCGATCGCCTTGCTGCCGGCCTTGATGCACGGCATCCCGAACATCTTCCCGCGGCTGACCTCGGGACTCTGCTGCTCGAGCGCCTCGCAGACGTCGTCGTAGGACGGCATCGGTAGAGCCTACTCTGGGAGCTCGTACACGTCGTGTGCCGCCTCGTCGACGCTCTCGCCGGCGTCCACCTTCCTGAGGTAGTCGACGAACCCGAAGCTCGGAGCATGGACGTTGAGGAACCGCGCGCGGCCGGCGCTCGTGAACTCGTGCGGCACGCCCGGCGGGACGACGACCGACGTCCCGGCGTCGGCGTGCACGGGCTCGCCGTCGACGCGGAACGCGAGCGCTCCCTCGAGCACGTGGAAGCAGTCGGCGTGCCGCAGGTGCACGTGCCGACCCGCTCCGTCGTAGTCGCCGTCGACGAAATACTCGAGGACGTCGAGCTCCGGGCGCTGCACCTTCACGAGCGCAAGCCGGTGGTCCTTCGCGAGCCGGTCGCCGTCACCCGGCGCGCTGACGATCGGCCGCGGCTCGCGCGACGCGCGGTCGACGCCGAACGTGTCGAACTCGTCCGGCCGGAGTCCGTGTGCCCGGCCTCGCGCCCACACTCCCGGAGCGTGGAGGTTGAGATAGTGCGCGTCGCGCTCCTCCGGATTGCGGAAGCCGTGCACGAGAAGCGGCGGCGCGGCGACGCAGGACCCGGCCGGGACGCGAACGGTTCCGTCGCCGGCGCGGAACTCGAGGGTTCCCTCGAGCACGTAGAAGAGATCGGCGTGGACGGCGTGCGTGTGGGGGCCCGCCTTGCCGTTCGTTCCGCTGAGCCAGTCGATCTGCGACAGCCAGACGTCGTCCCGGGTGACGCGCCCTTCGCTCGGGGGCAGGAACGCCCGGAGCGCGCGCGCGGCGGCCTCGGGATCGGCGGCGTCCCGCACCGCCCGCACGACAGCCACGCCGTACGCCCCGGAGCCCGAGACGTCGCCGATCGTCGCCGCATCGACGCCCCCGATCGCGAACCACGGCACGCTGAGGGAGTCGCGCGCGGCGCGCACGAGCTCGAGGCCGCCGGCCGGGGCGTTCGGCTTGGTCGGCGTGCCGAAGACGGCGCCCACGCCGAAGTAGTCGGGCGCCCCGCGAAGCTCCCCCGGCGTGCTTGCCGATAGCCCGACGAGGCGCTCCTCCCCGACCGTGCGGCGGGCGGCGGCGAGCGACGCGTCGCCCTGGCCGACGTGCACGCCGTCCGCCCGCGCCTGCTCGACGAGATCGGGCCGGTCGTTCAGGACGAAGAGCGCGCCGTGCGCGTCGCAGGCGCGCCGGAACGGCTCGGCCGCGCGCACGAGGTCGTCGTCGCGGAGCTCCTTGTCGCGAAGCTGGACGACGTCGATCCCGCCGCGAAGCGCCGCGTCGAGGAGAGCCGACGGGTCGTCCCCGTGCGGACGGGCCTCGAGGACGAGATAGAGGCGCGACCGGGCCAGGCGTGCGCGACGGGATGTGCCGGGAGCCTGTCTCACGATGAGACTCGTCGATCCCGGTGCGATGGGCGAGTGCGAGGCAAGGACGCAGGGAGCCCCGATAGTGGTGCTATCGGGGCGACCGAGGACGCGGCCTCGTGCCGCCCAGCGCGGCGGGGCGGCTCAGT
>JBGQKY010000053.1:0-14952 GCA_041499745.1 Gaiellaceae bacterium | reverse complement strand
CGAACACGGTGTTCAGCGGCACCGCGACGACCGTGATCTCGAGCGTGAGCTTCAAGGCGTGGACCGCGGTGGGGTTCGAGATCGCAGCCCAGAAGGGCCCCCAGCCGTGCTCGAACGCCCGGTAGAAGATGAGCCCGACGGGCGCCACGAGAATCAGCGCGAGGTACGTGAGCGAGCCGTAGCGGATGACGCGCTTACCTGTCATGCCGCGTGGCCCACCGGCGGAGGCCGCCGATCCCGAGCAGGACGCCGAGCGAGATGACGAGGAGGAGGACGGCAAGCGCTGCCGCTCCCTCCGCATCGCCGCTGTTCAGGCGCTGGAAGACGTAGAGCGATGCAACCTCCGTCTTGAAGGGGAGGTTGCCCGCGATCAGGATGACCGCGCCGAACTCGCCGATCGCGCGCGCGAACGCGAGCGCGACGCCCGAGAGGAGCGCCGGCAGGAGGTGCGGGAACACGATGCGGCGGAACGCGGTCACCCGGCCGGCACCCAGCGACGCAGCCGCTTCCTCCATCTCGCGGTCCAGCTCGATCAACACCGGCTGAACCGTTCGCACCACGAACGGCAGCGTCACGAAGAGCAGGGCCATCAGGATGCCCCAGCGCGTGAACGCAGCGTTGATGTGCACCGCGCTTTTCGGACCGTAGAGCGCCAGCAACGTCAGCCCGGCGACGATCGTCGGCAGCGCGAACGGCAGGTCGATCAGCGCGTTCACGAAGCGCTTCCCCGGAAACTCGTCGCGCACGAGCGTCCACGCAAGCGCGGTCCCCGTCACCGCGTTGATACCGACGACCGCCGCCGCGAGGCCGAGGGTCAGCTTCAGCGCCGCCCGCGACTCCGGGTTCCATGCAACCTGCCAGAAGTGATGCCAGCCGCCCTGCGACCCCTTTGCGACGAGCGCCGCGAGCGGGATCAGCACGACGACACTGAGATACCCCAGTGCGAGGCCGCTGCTCAGGGCCGGGGTGCCGAGAGCGCGCCGCCGCGCCCGCGGTACCCGAGCGACGTCAACCGCCAGTGGAGACTCCGAGGCTCTGCTCGATCTTCGCGACGATCCCGCTCGTCGGGTCGAAGAACTGCGCGTTGGCCTTGTCCCAGCCGCCGACGTAGCCGATCTTGAAGAGCTGCGGCCGCGGCGGGAACTGCGCCTTGAACTGCCTTGCCACCGACAGGTCGACCGGGCGAAAGCCGTTCTGCGCCCAGATCTTCTGCGCCGCCGGCGTATAGAGCCAGGTGGCGAACTTCGTCGCCTCGGCCTTGTTGCCGGTGTTGACGGCGGCGAGCGGCGTCTCGATCTGAAGCGTCGCCTTCGGGATCGCGTAGAAGACCGGCTTGCCCTGCGCCTGCGCGCTCTTCGCGTCGCTCTCGTAGGTGAGCAGTACGTCGCCCTTGCCGGCGAGGAACGTGTTCAGCGCGTTCCTGGCGCTCGTGTCCTGCGAGACATTGTGCTGGAACAGCGTCCGCAGGTACGCGACGGCCTGCCTGGGCTTCTTGCCCGCACGGAGCTGCGCGCCGTAGGCGGCCATGACGTCCCAGCGCGCGCCGCCGGAGCTGAACGGGTTCGGGAAGACGACGTCGACGCCGGGCTTCACGAGGTCGTCCCACGTCTTGATGTGCTTCGGGTTGCCATTCCGGAGCACGAAGACGACGACCGACTTGCTGACGATGCCGTGGTAGCGGTTCGAAGCCCAGCTCTTGTCGACGAGCTTCGCGTCGACGAGTCTGTCCATGTCGGTCTCGATCGAGAAGTTGACGACGTCGGCGGGCAGGCCGGCGGCGACCGCCTTGCTCTGGACCTCGGACGCGGCGAACGAGTTCTGGAACTTCACGCCCGCGCCGGAGGGTGTCGCCTGGTAGGCGGCCTGGAGCTTCGGGAAGACGAGCGTCGGGATCGAGTACGCGACGGTCGCGAGCGTCGTGTCGGTCGAGCGCTCGGGGGCGGCCGTGGCGACCGCGGCCGTCGCTGCCGCCGCGCCGGTTGCGAGAAGCAGGAGAACTGAGCGACGCAAGATGTCGGACCAACCTTTCCTCATCGACTTAGTTGAGTTTGTAACCCTAATGACAGGTATAAGCAGACGTCAAATCGGAACCGAGCAACGAGCACAAAAAAGAGGGGCCCCGGAGGGCCCCTCTCACTGCATCAAGCGTGTCGCGACTACGCGACGGAACGGACGTTCGTGGCCTGAGGGCCCTTCTGCCCCTCTGTCGCCTCGAACTCGACCTTCGCGCCCTCCGAAAGGGACTTGAAGCCCTCGCCGGAGATGCCGCTGTGGTGGACGAACAGATCCTTCGATCCGTCATCGGGGGTGATGAAGCCGTACCCCTTCTCGTCGCTGAACCACTTCACGGTTCCAGTTGCCATGAATTCACCTCCCCCTGCGCTTACCAACGGGAGCGGCGACCGCGCCGGCTCGTGTACACGAGCTTGGGCCGAGCGCTCGACATCCCGGTGCTCTCAAATTGCTCTTTGTGCCCGAGGCGGGCAGCAACGCGACTCACGTCGCCCTGCTGGTCCGGAAGGACGAGCGTGCTGCCGCGGCCGGAACGGCCGGCACGGCCGGTCCTCCCGACGCGGTGCACGTAGCCCTTGTCGTCCTCGGGCGGGTCGAAATTGATCACATGGCTGATCGCCTCGAGGTCGAGACCCCGGGCGGCCACGTCGGTGGCGATGAGCGTGCTGGCGCGACCCGAGCGGAACCGCTCGAGCGCGCGCTCGCGCTGGCTCTGGCCCATGTCGCCGTGCATGGCGACGACGTTGACGCCGCGCCGCAAGAGCTTCTGCGCCAGGCGGTCGGCGCCGCGCTTCGTGCGGACGAAGACCAGCGAGAGACCCTCCTCGGAATCGAGCAGCTCGACGAGCGCGTCGATCTTGCCGTCTGCCGTCACCGCGACGAAATCATGCTCGATCACGCCGTCTGCATGCTCCAGCTCGCGCCGCGCCTCGATCCAGACGGGATCCCGCGTGTATGTCCTGGCCAGCTCGCCGACTTCGCCGTCGAGCGTCGCCGAGAACAGCATGGTCTGCCGCTCGCTCGGGACGCTGCGGAGGATGCGCTCGACCTGCGGCCTGAAGCCCATGTCGAGCATCCGGTCGGCCTCGTCGAGGACGAGGATGCGGATCTGCTTCAACGAGATCATGCGCCGCTCGATCAGATCCTGGAGACGGCCGGGCGTCGCAACGACGATGTGCGCGCCCCGCAGCCTCTTGGCCTGCGAGCTGAGCGGCGCGCCGCCGTAGGCGACACCGACCCGGACGTTCTTCGCACCGGAGAACGTCTCGATCGCGTCTGCGACCTGGAGCGCGAGCTCACGGGTCGGCGCGAGAACGAGCGCCTCGGGTGTCGAGCCGTCGCCGGTGCAGAGCTCGACGAGCGGAATGCCGAAAGCGATTGTCTTCCCTGACCCGGTCGGCGCCTTTGCGAGGACGTCACGGCCGGCGAGCGCGTCAGGGAGGACGAGATACTGAATGTGGAACGGCTCGACGACATTTTGGGCGGCAAGGGCCTGCTCCACGGCCTCGCTCACGCCGAGCGCGTTGAACGAATGATTCATATGGTGTTCGACTCCTTCAGAATTCACAAGTGGTTCGAGATCACACTGCTCGAAACCACCGAAGGAGGAACGAGGAGCTGAAATCTCACGGGACGGCCCATTGCCATCCGTAGCCGCAGCGTAGCAGCGAATTCGGTCGGTGTGTACCAGAAGGGTGATTCAGAGGCTCCACGCTCGCTCTTCCGGACGGCCAGGCACCCGCCGCCTTCGCCTCCTCGACGGCACGGCGGCCCGCCCTGCGCATGAGGCCCGCCGCCTCGAGCCGCTCGACACGAGCGACATTCGACTCCGACCAGGAGCTCTTCGGCTTTCTCGGCGTGAAGAAGAGCGAGGTCCGCTCGTCGTCCACCGTCTTCGACTTGCTGTCGACCCAGCCGTAGCAGAGCGCCTCCTCGACCGCTGCGTCGTAGTCGACGCGCGGCCGCCGTGCGGACTTCTTCCAGGTGACGAGCCAGACGCCGGACGAGCTCGCGTGGTTGTCGCGCAGCCAGCGACGCCAGTCGGCGCGATCTTCGAGCTGGACGACGGTCTCTGTCAAACCGCGATGTTGCGCTCGGCCGAGGCGGCCGGAGCGAGCTCTTCTCCACGAACCGGCGGCGTCGAGTCGCGCAGCGGCACCTCGCGCAACAGCCACGTGAGCACGAAGGAGAGGCCGGCGACCGCCGCTGCGACGACGAAGATCGGATGGAGCGACACGGAGACCGCCTGGACGTACGCATCGTGCACCGCCGGCGGAAGGTGCGCGATCACCTGCGGGCTGACGGTCTTCGGTACGTGGGCGTCGGCGGGCAGCATCGACTCGAGGTTTCCGTGCAGCCGGTTCGCGAAGATCGCGCCGAAGATCGCGATCCCGATCGAGCCGCCGATCTGGCGGAACAGGAGCGAACCCGAGGTCGCCACACCCATGTTGCGAGGGTCGACGGCATTCTGGACCGCGAGCACGAGCACCTGCATCACCATGCCGAGACCCAGACCGAGCACGACCATCGCGAGGGACGTGTACCTGCTCGTCGAGTGGATGTCGAGCTGGGCGAGGAGCACCATGCCGACCGTCATCACCGCCGTCCCGGCAACCGGGAAGGGCTTGTACCGGCCCCAGCGCGAGATCAGGCGGCCCGCGATGATCGAGGTGACGAGCAGGCCGCCCATCATCGGCGTCAGCTGCAAGCCCGAGGACGTCGGGCTTCGGCCCTTCACGATCTGGAGGAAGAGCGGCAGGTACGTGACCGATCCGAAGAGCGCGATGCCGATGATGAACCCGATCGCCGCGCACACGGTGAAGATCCGGTTGGCGAACAGCTCGAGCGGCAGGATCGGCTCTGTCGCGCGGCGCTCGACGAGCAGGAAGACGACGAGCAGGAAGACGCCGAGCACGAGCAGCGTCACGCTCTCCGGCGAGCTCCACACGAGTGTCGTGCCGCCGAGGCTCGTGAAGAGCACGATGCACGAGAGCGAGGTCGCGAGCAGTCCCGCGCCGACGTAGTCGACCTTGTGCTCGACCCGCTCGGTCCGCGTGTGGAACACAGCGCCGATCACGACGAGTGCAAGCGCGCCGACCGGCAAGTTGACGTAGAAGATCCAGCGCCATGAAAGGTGGTCGACGAAGAAGCCGCCGAGGAGCGGACCGACGATCGTCGAGACGCCGAAGACCGCGCCGAAGATCCCCTGGTAGCGGCCGCGCTCGCGTGGCGGAATCACGTCGCCCACGACCGCGATCGAGACCGTGATCAGCCCGCCTGCACCGAGCCCCTGCACGGCGCGGAACGCGATCAGCTCAGGCATGTTCTGGGCGATTCCGCAGAGCGCAGAGCCGATCAGGAAGATGACGATTGCCGCCTGGAGGACGCCCTTGCGGCCGTAGAGATCGCCGAGCTTGCCGTAGAGCGGGCCGGTGATCGTCGAGGCGAGGAGGTACGCCGTCACGACCAACGAGAGGTGCGAGAGCCCGCCGAGGTCGCCGACGATCGTCGGCAGCGCGGTCGCGACGATCGTCTGGTCGAGCGACGCGAGCAGGATCACGAGGATCAGTGCCCCGAAGATGAGGCGGATCCGAGGAGGCGGCTCGGTGGGCACGCTCATCCTCCATTCGTACCATTACGGGTATGAGTCAAATCGAGAAGACCGACGCCGAGTGGCGCGCGGAGCTGACGCCCGAGCAGTACCGCGTCCTCCGCGAGCGAGGTACCGAGGCTCCCTTCACCGGCGAGTACGACCACACGTTCGAGCCCGGCACGTATCGCTGCGCCGGCTGCGGAGCCACGCTCTTCGAGTCGGACACGAAGTACGACTCGGGCTGCGGCTGGCCCGCGTTCTACGCCCCCGCGGGCGAGGACGCGATCGAAGAGGAGACCGACGTCTCGCACGGGATGGTCCGCACCGAGGTCCTCTGCGCGAGCTGCGGCGGCCACCTCGGGCACCTTTTCCCCGACGGGCCGGCCCCCACGGGGCAGCGCTACTGCATCAACTCGGCCGCGCTGAAGCTGGACGAAAAGTAAGACAGAGGCCCCGCTTGCCGGGGCCTCTGCGCGCTGTTCCTATGACATGTCCCCGGTCAGCCAGGGATCGGAGCCCGGATCGCCGCCGGCAGCAGCGATCGAGAGCCGCGCGAAGTAGTGGTCCCAGCCGTGCCCGTGCGACGAAGCCGCCTCGGCGGATGGAAGGCCCGAGTGCACGACTCGCAGCCGCGTGCCTTCGCCCTCCGGCGTGAGGTCGTACTCGATCGTCGTCGAGCCCGGCGCGACGGGGTTGTCGTCACCCTCCCAGCCCCACGTGTGCACGAGCCGCCGCGGCGGCTCGACCTCGAGAAACTCGCCGCGGGCGATGTTGCCCGGAATCACCTCGACCCGGTACAGGCCGCCTTCCTTGGGCTCCGACCATGACTGCAACCCCATCCACATGCCCGACTTCTCCGGATCGACGAGCAGCTCCCACACCGTCTCCGGGCTGGCCGCGATCACGAGCTCCCGCTCGATCGCGACGGTCTCAGTTGCGTTTGCCACGCTTCCTTGCCTCCTCTCGTTCTGCCTCTCGCTGCAACGCCTCGAGCTTCGCGTCCCAGAACGCGTCGAGGAACGTCTTCAGCTCCGCCAGCCCTTGCGGGCGCGCGCGATACAGCCTCCGGGTGCCGTTCCGTCGTTCGTCCACCAGACCCGCCTCCTTGAGCACACCGAGGTGCTGGGAGATCGCCGGCCTCGTGATCTCGAACTGCGACGCGATCTCGCCCGCGGAGAGCTCCCGCTCCCGCACGAGCTCGAGGATCTGGCGCCGCCGCGGCTCGGCGATTGCCCGTAGTGCAGCTTCCATGGGCACTATTTAAGCAATTGCTTACGTAAGTGTCAACTTACAATAGCCTCACGAGCGCCGAGTGGGCCATGACGAGCGACGGCTCCCGCTGCATGAGGGAGAGGTAGCGCCGGCCGAACGGCGTCCTGCGCTTCGGCGGCGCGAGCAGCTCCCGGGAGCGAGCGGCGAGCTCCTCCTGGCTCGCCCGCTCCTCCTCGTCGTCGTCGAATGCGAGGATCAGCGCCGTGAACGGCTTCAGCCAGCCGTAGCGCAGCGGATCCTGGACGATCTGGAGGAACTCGGCGCCCGAGAGCCGGCCGTGAACGCGCTCGAGGTTCTCGCGCTCGGCGGCGAGAAGCGCCTTGTGGAGTGCGAGGAGCGCCGAGCGAAGGGCGTCAGGATCCATGGAGATTCTCTTCCAGCACGCGCTCTCCGGTAACCCAACCGGGGAGCATTCACCCGAACTCCCTCCAAGGAGGGACACGGAGAGGCGCGCCGCATTCCGATGATCGAGCCAATCTTCCGTTTGCGGTCGCGGATGTCGATGACAGCGATCGAGGGGATTACGGATATGTCAGGCAGAGGGTCTTTCACGGGGCGACTCGTCGTCGCCGGAGTCGTGGTGTCGTTTGCAGCGTGGGCCTTCGGCGAGCGCCGAAGCGCGGTCGACGAGCCGGTCGAGGAGCAGCCGCTCATCCCGGACAGCGTCGCGGTCGCAGCGGGGCGCGGGCTCGATCCGCCGAAGAGACAGAGGTTCCGGAGCAAACTCGCGACGAGCCTCGTGTTCGCAACGGTGTTCTTCGCCGGCGCCGCACTGACCGCCGGTGCAGGCAACGAGGTCGCGCAGATGGATGCGACGCCGCTCGCCGAGTCGGTGCCTGCCGAGACGCTCGACACGACCACTTCGACCGCCGAGGAAGCCGCGCCGGCGCCCACCGACGAAGCGGCTCCCGCAGCCGAGCCGGCCCCGGTCGAGGCAGCGCCCGTCGAGACGGCCCCGGTCGAGACGGCCCCGGTCGAGACGGCCGCGGTCGAGACAACCCCGGTCGACGCAGCGCCCGTCGAGTCGGCCCCGGCCGAGACGACCCCGGCCGAAGCGACACCCGTGTCAGAGCCGGCGGCACCGGCAGCGGCCCCGGAGCCCGCCGCCGCAGTCGATCCGTCCGGCGCCCTTCCGGCGAAGGCGGCACCGGCTTCCGCGCAGCCCGCCGCCGCAGCGGCGCCGAAGGCCAAGCCCTCGGCACGCGCCGCCACGAAGCGCACGGTCCGCAAGGCAGCCGCGCCGAAGCGGCAGGCAGCTCCAGTGCTCGCGCCGATCCCGTTCCAGGCGCTCATGTTCAGCCCGCAGGCGTGGCTGAACGACAATCCGGCGTCGCCCACCGGCGCCTCGGCGGTCGCGATCAGCGCCCACTATCTCGGCGTCCCGTACGTCTGGGGCGGCGCGGTTCCCGCGACCGGCTTCGACTGCTCGGGCCTGACGAGCTTCGTGTACCAGCAGCTCGGCATCCAGCTGCCGCACTACGCGGCGGCGCAGTTCGCGATGTTCCCGAAGCTCGACGCGTCCGAGCTCGCCCCGGGCGACCTCGTGTTCTTCGAGCCGCGCTTCGACGGGCCCGGCCACGTGGCCGTGTACGCCGGCGGCGACCAGATCATCGAGGCCCCGCACACCGGAGCGCTCGTGCGGTACTCCAGCCTCTCCGGCGCTGCCGCGGCGCTCGGGTTCCTCGGCGCCGTCCGCCCGTACCAGTCGGACGCGGCCGTCCTGCAGCAGCTCGTACCGTGGCAGTCCGTGCCGGGCTCGCTGTTCGCTCACCCGGAGTAGACAGTCGAAGATCGATGGTCGCCCGCCCAGCGGCGCGGGCGGCCGTCGATGCGGTTGCGCGCGCCTCGGCCTGCCCGATTGAAAGGCGGGGCGCTTCGGGCGTAGCCTTCGCGGAGGTGCGCGTACTTCAGAACTTCGTCGGCGGCGAATGGGTCGCTGCGACGAGCGACAGCGTCCGCGAGATCGTCTCGCCCGTCACCGGGGAGACGATCGCCGAGGCGCCGAACGCAAGCCCGGACGACATCGGCCGCGCGGTGGCCGCAGCCCGTGCAGCCCAGCCGAAGTGGGCCGCACTCTCGGCGTGGGACCGCGCGAGGATCTGTCACGCGATCGCTGAGCTGATCGTCGAACGCCGCGAGGAGTTCGCACGAGAGCTGACGCTCGAGCAGGGCAAGCCGTACACCGCAGAGGCGCTGCCCGACATCGACGAAACGGCCGAGAACTTCCGCATCGCCGCCGAGGACGTCAAGCGCATGGAGTCGGCGATCATCCCGTCACAGGACCCGAACAAGCGCATCCTCACCTTCCGCAAGCCGAACGGCGTCTATGCGTGCATCACCCCGTGGAACTTCCCGACGCTGATCCCTGTCGAGCTGATCGCGCCGGGTATCGCCGCGGGGAACACGATCGTGATCAAGCCCTCGGAGTGGACGCCGATCGCGATGGCGAACTTCATGCAGATCATGGCGGACGCCGGTTTGCCCGACGGCGTCGTCAACGTGGTCTACGGCGCCGGCGAGGTCGGGGAGAAGCTCGTCACGCACCCGGGGATCGACTGCATCGGGTTCATCGGCTCACACACGACGGCCGACAAGATCGTGCGCGCGGCCGGGTTGAAGCGCTCGCTGATCGAGGGCAGCGGCAACGGGCCGGTCATCGTCTGCGACGACGCCGATCTCGCCCGCGCCGCTCAAGGCGCCGTCTACGGCGGCTTCTTCTGCGCCGGGCAGGTGTGCTGCGCGACCGAGCGCGTTCTCGTTCACGACAGCGTGCACGACGCGTTCCTTGGAGAGGTCATGAAGGCCGCGGCGGCGTGGAAGCTGGGCGATCCGTTCGACGACTCGACGCTCGTCGGGCCGATGTGTAACGAGCCGACGGCGCGCAAGATGGACGCGCATCTGGAGGACGCCGTCTCGAAGGGCGCGACCGTCGTGCACGGAGGCTCGCGTGCGAGCGGACGGCCGACCGACCTCTACTACGAGCCGACCATCGTCACCGACGTGGGCATCGACACGCTCATCAACCGCGAGGAGACGTTCGGGCCGATCGTCCCGCTCATCCGGGTCGGCTCCGACGACGAGGCGCTGGCGGTGGCGAACGACTCGCACCTCGGGCTCCAGGCGGCGGTCTACACGTCGAGCCTCAGGCGCGCGTTCAGGTATCTCGACAACCTCCAGGTCGGAAACGTCGTCGTCAACGACTCGACCGACTACTGGGAGGCGCACGAGCCGTTCGGCGGCGCGTCGGGCACGCAGACCGGCTGGGGCCGGATCGGCGGGCGCTACACGATGCTCGACATGACCGACCTGAAGACGGTCGTGCTCGACGTGGGGAGCCTCGACTAAGGTCAGTCCTGGTACGGGTCGTGCACGTTGCGGCCGGCCATCGCGACGCCCAGCGGGCGCAGCGTGTGCTTCACCCGGATCGAGTCGCCGTGGGCGGCGAGAACGTCCGGCAGGCGCTTGTACACCTCCGGCGCCTCGTCCGCACCACCCCCGAGCACGACGATGCCCTGCTCTCGCAGGCGAGCTTGCACCGCGGGCCAGTCGACGACGCCGGGCTTCACCTGCTCCTCCACCCAGACCTTCATCAGGCCGGCCTCCGGGTGGTCGGGACAGACGCCCTTCTTCGGCACGCCGGCGTTCGAGCTCACGCCGTCGATGTCGAACACACGGTCGCAGTCGCGGCTGCGACAGGCGTAGCGCTTTCGGCGCCGCATCCGGCCCGCGGCCTGCGAGCGGCTCATCACCCGGCCGGCGCCGTGCACGGTCGAGAAGAGCGCCTGCTTGTTCTCGGCGGACTCGACGCCCTCGAGGATGACCGACTCGTCGCCCATCGAGCCGCCGACGAAGCCCTCCTGCCCCGGGCGGGCCGGTGTGCAGCCCTTGCGGACCACCCAGTACGTGCGGCCGAAGTGCTCCTCCCGCCACGCGAAGTTGTGGTGGTTGTGAACCTCGTGCGTCGCGTTCCCGCCGAGGATCTCGAGCACCTTCGCAACGACGATGTCGCGTCCGGCGTACGCATACTTGCCCGCCAGCCGCATCGCCGAGATGTAGGCCTGTCCGAGCTCCGAGTCGACCTTGAACAGCACAGGCGGCGAGTCCATCTCGCCGTCCACGAACTTCGCGCCGAAGGCGAGGCCCTGCGAGAGCGCGAAAAAGCCGGACGCCGTCCTGTGGCCGAAGCCGCGCGAGCCGAAGTGGACGCCGACCCACACCTGGCCCGACTCGTCCTCCATCAGGTTCACGTAGTGGTTGCCCGAGCCGACCGTGCCGAGTTGCGACTCCGCGAGCTGCGCGAGCTTGCGCTGGGGCTCGAAGTCTGCCGCGCGGATCGCGTCGAGCACGGGATGGTCGGTGCGCTCTTGCGCCGGCACGCCCATGCCGAACGAGATACGACCCGTGATCTCGTGCATCAGCGGCTCGACGCCGCCGAGGACGTCGAGATCTCCGCGCACGAGATCCGTGCGCACCGCCTTGTTGCCGCAGCCGATGTCGTAGCCGACGCCGGACGGAGACACGTAGCCCTCATAGGCGATGCCGCCGCCGATCGGCTGGCTGTAGCCCGGATGATGGTCGGCGCAGAGCACGCCGAAGTCGGCGTCGCCGGCCGCCATGCACCGCTCGAGCTGGTCGAGGCTGCGCCGGTCCACCCGGCCGAACGTCTTGATCGAGCTCATCGCCTGCTCCTTCCTTATCGCATTTGCGCGAGAGAAGACACCGGGCGGAGTCGAACCGCCGTAGCGCGCGTTGCAGGCGCGTGCCTCGCCACTCGGCCACGGTGTCAGGAGCCTGAGACAGGCTCCAAGCCCTCGGAAGGATTCGAACCTTCGCGCGCGGGGTCGAAGCCCGCTGCTCTTGTTCCGCTGAGCTACGAGGGCATGGGGTTTTCTATGACGAGCGAGTGGTCAAACACGAAATGACCCGACAATCCGCCAATCGTGGGAGGTTGAGAAATGCTCTGGTTGCTGGTGCTCCTGCTGCTCCTGCTTGCAGTCGGCGGAGGCATCTTTCTTTCCAAGTTTCTGTTCATCGTGTTGATCGTTGTGATCGCCGTAGCCGTTCTCGGTCGGCGGTCAGCTGCGTAGTAGGCAACTTCCGGACCAACCCAGTACGGATGGAGGGAGTCGAACCCTCGTGGCCGAAGCCGCCGGTTGAGCGGCCCCGAAAGACCGCTCCCGTTCTCAGCCGGCCTAGCCCCGTCGTGCTCAGAAAAGTGCGGATCAGCTAGGGGACGTAGCTCAACGGCCGAGCACCTCGCTTGCACCGAGGGAATGCGGGTTCGATTCCTGCCGTCTCCATTCGGCTTCCCCGGATGCAGCCGTTACACCACGGTCACCATGACGCGGACGACCGGACTCGAACCGGCGGCCTCTCGGTGGACAGCCGAGCGCTCTGCTCGTCTGAGCTACGTCCGCGGGTGGAACACGCTCAGGGCGTGAGCGGCGGCGGATCCGCCGGCGGGAACGCCGCCCACCCGAGCGGCGCGAGCGTTGTGAGGCTGCTCGCCTCGACGCCTGCGTCCGACACGGTGAGGACATCGCTTCCCACGACGAGCGAGCGGCGGATAGCCGCCGCCCCCTGCACCGGCGTTGCGGCGTGCTCGATGCTCCCGACGGCGTCGATCCCGCTCGCGCGGCTGACGCGGAACCCCAGCGCCTTCTGCGCGAAGGGGACGACGACGAGCCCGGTGCGCGGCCAGAAAAGGAACGCGTGGTGGTCGGACTCCGCCTCCGACCAGCCTTGGCCGAGCGCAGCCTGGTGCACGCGCTTCGGATGCCCGAGGTCGGAGACGTCGAAGAGCGAGAGCTGCGTGCCGGTCGGGCGACCCTGGTCGTTCACGTCCTGTCCGATGCCGAGCATCAGGCCGTCTCCGATCGGGTGCAGGTACGCCGAATAGCCGGGGATCTTCAGCTCTCCGAGCAAGCGCGGGTGCGCGGGATCGGCGACGTCGACAGTGTGGAGCGGGTCGATCTGCTTGAAGGTGACCACGTAGGCCACATCGCCGACGAAGCGAACGGCGTAGACACGCTCGCCTGTCCCGAGCCCGCCGATCCGGCCGGCCTGGACGAGCGACCCCTCCTTTTGACGCAACGTCGTCAGGAACGACTCCGTCTCTGCGCCCGGACCCCACCACGCGGGGCTCTCGGTGCTGACGACGCGCAGCACGCCGCGACTCTCGGAGAGCGACCACTCGCTCAACAGATAGCCGGCGACGCTGCCGCTGCCGCGGTACTCCGTCCGGGACGGACTCGAGATGTCGAACTTGTGAATCGCGGTGACGACTCCGGTCTGCGGCGCGACCGGGGCGGCAGGATCGGGCCGATCGGCCCAGCGTTCGGTCGCGACGTAGAGGCTCTCGGGCGACGCGTAGACGATCCGCCCGTCGGTCATCACCGCGTCGGAGTCAACCGGCGTCAACCCTTTGTCGAGGTCGACCGTCAGCACGGTGAGCAGCCCGAGCCCAGAGAACGACTTCGGTCGCAGCACGTGCCGGCATTGGACGAGCGGGCGTGCCTTCGCCGGCGCGGCGCCCGGGCGGGCGACGCGGTATGACGGCAGCCAGCTCCCGACACCCGAAGACGCCACGATCGCACGGTTGTGCTCGAGCGCAGCGGCGCGTGCGGCGTCGGTCGAGTCTGCGGGCGACTCGAACGGCAACGGGCCCGGCACCTGCGAGGCGGACACGATCCGCGCGGTACCGCCGACCAACCGCGCCGCGACGTAGGAACCGTCGAGCGTCAAGGTGCGCACGATCCGGAGGGCTTTCGGATCGGAGACGTCCACTTCGGCGAGCACGGTCTGTGCGGGCGCCCACGGAAACATTCGTGCCGCAAGGCCGGGCAGCGGCGTCATCCAGTAACCGCCGCGCGAGAGAACGAGCAAGCGGTCGCCGTGTAGGAGCAACTCGTGACTCCAGCCGCTCGCGAGCTTGAGCGTGTCGAGAAGGTGCGGCTTCGACGCTCGCACGTCGACCGCGTTCAACTTTCCATTGGCGACGGCAAAGAGCGTGTTCCCGTTCGTCTTCACGATGTCGGGCTCGTCGACGCCCTCCTCCTGGACGTTCGTGCCGGAGTAGTCGACGCCCTGCTTCGGGGAGTCGACGCGCCCGGCCGAGGGAGCCGCCACGGCGCCGGGCTTTGCTCCGGCAATGCCGCCCCCGAAGCCGACGCCCCACGGGCCGACGAAGCCGGTCAGATGCGACTTCGCATAGCCGAGGAGATCGCCGCACGACGTGAAGGCGACGAGGCGGTTCGCGCTTGCAGCGCCGGCATCCGCGGTACCGGCAGCGGGGCGGGCGACGGTTCCGGTGAGCGCGGCCACGCAGAGCGCTCCCGATCCGACCAGCGCAACTCGTCTTCCGAGGTTCATCACTAGTGTCAGACGCCTCTAGGTCTTCGAAGATAGTAGCGCGGACGGGATTCGAACCCACGGTCTCGAGCTCATGAGGCTCGCGAGGACGGACGGCTCGTCTACCGCGCAGTCCGCCGGGCCCTGCTCGGTATCAGCGAGCCGTGCCTCCACGGACACCGGTCTCCGAAGCTCCGGCGGCAGGGATCGAACCTGCGCCTCGCGAGTAACAGTCGCGCGTCTTGCCGCTCGACCACACCGGAACACTGAAGCGGAAGGAGAGGGAGTCGAACCCCCAAGGCCCGCGAAGGGCCCACCCGTTTTCGAGACGGGATACCGCGCCTGTGGCAGTCCTTCCACGGGTGGCTCCGGCAGGAGTCGAACCTGCACCCCGCCGATTAAGAGTCGGCAGCTCTTTCCTCCTTGAGCTACGGAGCCGGGGAGTGTGGCCGGCAGGATTCGAACCTGCGGCGCGCCGCGTTTCAGGCGACCGCTCTACCGGACTGAGCTACGACCACGCATACATTTACCGTGCAGGCGACGAAGCGAAGCCGAAAACGATGTTGTTCAAGCCACTCGCCTACCCTTCGACCCTAGATCGCCGTCGGACGGCGTCCTACGTGGAGGAGCATTGGAGCCCGGCGCTCTTGCACCCTCCGGAAATTCGCAGGCAAAAGCCGCGTCTTATTCTGCAGCGAATTGCCGTGCGCCGTTTGGCGCAGAGG
>JBGQKY010000052.1:0-15166 GCA_041499745.1 Gaiellaceae bacterium | reverse complement strand
GGCGATCTGCGCGCGGCGGCTGATGCGATCCGCCTTGCCCGCCGCACGCTTGCAACGATCAAAGGGAACCTCTTCTGGGCCTTTGCCTACAACGTCGCGGCGATCCCGCTTGCCGTCGCCGGACTCTTGAATCCGATCATCGCTGCGGCAGCGATGGCTGCCTCCAGCATCTTTGTCGTCTCGAACAGCCTGCGGCTGCGGCGCTTCCGCACCGTGCTGGAAGGAGCCTGATGGCCACGCAAAAACAGGCCGTGCACCACCACGGCTATCACGATCAGAAGGACGCGCTCATCAAGCGACTGCACCGGATCGAGGGACAGGTGCGCGGCATCGAGAAGATGGTCGCCGAGGATCGCTATTGCATCGACATCCTCACCCAAGTCGGGGCCGTCTCCACTGCGCTAGAGAGCCTCGGCTTCCAGATCCTCGACGAGCATGTCAAGCACTGCGTCGCCGGAGCACTCGCGTCGGGCGACGAGCGCAAAGCGCAAGCAAAGGCCGACGAATTGCTCGAAGCGGTTCATCGCTTCGCAAAGACGCGCTAGCCAGTTTGGCCCGCCGCCGCCTAGACGATCACGCGATATACCTGAAACACCTCGGCGTACTCGCGGTTCACGTTGATCCCGTGCGTTCGCGCCACGTTCCACACGTACTCCGGGTTCGCGTAGCGGCGATGGTGCTGCGAGGCGTACTTCTCGAGCGCCGACACCTTCTTCTCGATGTGCTTCTTCTCGAGCGCGACGTACCACTGGTACGCGAAGTCGAAGTTGTTCCACGGGATCTCGTAGCCGAGGATCGTGGTGCGCTTGAACGCGCGCAGGCCCTCCTCGGCGATCGTCTGATGATCCTGGTGGATGTCGTGCAGCGACGGCTGGAAGACGACCTCCGGCTTCCAGTCCTCCCACAGCTCGACCAGCAGCTCGAGGATGTCCTGCCGGTGCTCCGGGAACGTGCGCACGTCGAAGTCGTGCACGGTCAGCCGCTCCTCGGGGATGCCGAGCTGCGCCGTCGCCTCGCGCACCTCGCGCGCAAGCGTGTCCGGCGGGAAGCCCTCCGGCAGGGAGCGCGTCGCGATCGAGAACGCGACGTAGCGGACCTCGCAGCCCGCGTCGGCGAGCCGCGCCATCGTGCCGCCGCAGCCGAACTCACCGTCGTCGGTGTGCGGAGCCAGCACGAGCGCCCGGCGCCATTGCTCGATCAGACCGGCACCGCCTCCTGCTCCACGACCCGCTGCGCACCGGGCTCGGCGCGACGGGCGGGCACGCGCGAGGCGAGCGCCAGCAACCCGATCAGCCCCCAGGTCAGCGGATCCTCGAAGAAGGCGTTGTAGAACAGCGAGTGGACGAAGATCGCCGCGATCCCCAGGCCGGCAATCACCCGCAGCGGGCTCCGTGGGGCCCGGAAGGCCCGGAGCAGCAGGACGGCGAGGAGCCACGCGTAAAGGGCGAGTCCCACGAGCCCCGTCTCCGCCGCCACCGTCACAGGTGTGTTATGCGACGCGGCCTTCTTCGGATCCTTCCCCTTCAGCTTCACCCGGTCAGCGTACGCGCGCTTGAAGCCGCCGACGCCGACGCCGAGCACGGGATGGTGCGCAGCGATCCGGATCCCGTTCGCAACGAGGTTCGAGCGGCCGCTCGTCGCCTCGTTCAGGCCGCTCGAGGTGTGATGTTGCACCGAGCGCCGGATCTGCGGCTGCGCCACCAGCATCCCCGCGAGCACCACGAGCGTGAGCCCGACCGCGAGGAGGGCGCGCCAGCGCCACGCGAGGAAGCCGACACCGATCACGACGACGAGGAGCGCCGCGAAGCTCGACTGCGAGAACGAGATCAGGAGGCCGAGCCACATCACGGCAACCGCCGCCGCCGCAGCCGCTGCCAGCCGGAGCGAGCGCCCGAGGACGATCAGCACCAGCGAGGGCGCGATCGCGAGCACCAGGAACCGCCCGTAGATCGACGGATCCCAGAACACCGAGTTGACGCGGAAGAACTTCGCGTAGGCGTTCGCCGTGATCACCTTCGGGTTCTGGAAGATGTCACGCGTGTCGTACTGGTAGAAGCCGACGACTGCGAACACGAGCCCCATGAGCGCGACCTCGCCGTAGAGCGCGCGTAGGCCGAGGTCGCTCCAGGGCAGCCGGGCGATCGCGATCGCGAGCAACGTGAGCGGGACGTAGAACGCGAGCACCTCGACCGCACCCTCGCTCACGTCCTTGCTCCAGGCGAGCGACAGCCCCGTCCACCCGACGAAGGCCGCGAGCGGCCAGGCAGCCGCGCGTAGCTCGCGCGCGCGGGCGTCGCCGCCGAGCAGATCCCAGGCGAGCAGGATCGCGGCACCGAGAATCACGACGTAGAGCGGGACGAGGAGCTTCGAGCTCGATCCGCCGACCTGCACGCCCACGCGCGCAGGCACACACGCGACCGCGAGCAGCGGCAAGAGCCATGGCAGGCGCCGGAAGAGCAGCGCGAGCGCGAGGCCGAGCGCGAGCGCCGCGAAGATCCCGCCGGCGATCTCGAGCGGGCGATGAGGGGCGACCGCGACCCCGAGCACGCCCGTCCCGAACACCGCGAAGCCGAGCCCGGCGGTCCGATCCCTCCGCGTCTTCGCAACGAGCAGCAGCGCGAGGCCGAGGCAGGCGATCGGGCCGCCGAGCTGCGCGAGGCCGATCACCCGACGATCACGGCCGCGCGCGACACGTGCCCGCTCTCGCTGACGGTCAGCGTGTACCGCCCGGCCCGCTGCGACGCGCGCAGGCGCAGAACCGGGGAGGTCGCGAAGCCCTCCCGCAGGCCAAGCTTCCACGAGTACCGCTTCGCGTCGGTCGAGACGCCGATCTCGAACGTGCTGCCGGCAGGCACGAGGATCCGCTGCGTCGCGAGCTTGATGTACCGGATCTCGACCCGGAAACGCCAGCGCGCCTCGACCGGCGTGCTGTTGCCGGCGAGGTCGCGCGCGCCCAGCTCGATCTCGTAGGTGCCGGGCGGCAGCGTGGCCCCGTGCGCCTGGCCGTTCCAGGAGACGCTGCCGCGCGCCGGATGGCGATAGGTGTTGAGCAAACGAGCTCCGTCGAGGAAGAGCTGGACGTGCGCGGGCTTGTTGAGCTCGTACGCGAGGCGGACGAAGTCGGCCTGCTTGTCGCCGTCCGGCGAGAACGCCTGGCGGTTGAGCGAGGCGTCGCGGATCTCGGGCGGCTTCGTGTCGAGCTGGATCAGATTCGGCAGCAGGATCGTCTGGTGCTGGCGGGCGAGGTGGATCTCGGCCTGGTAGGTGCCGTCGTGCGCGAGCACGTTGACGTCGGTGCGACCGTCCCAGCGGAAGGCGTTCAGCCCTCGCTTCGCCTCCACTCCTTCGACGAGCGTGCGCACCGGCCGCTTCTTCGAGTCGAACATCCGGACCGTCACGCTGTCCGCGCGCCGCAGCTTGATGCTGATGCGCGCCCGGCCGCGAGCGCAGCCGCAGGTGGGCGAGAAACCCGACTTTGGATAGAGCACCGTCCCGTAGATCGGGCTCTTCGTCAGCTTCAGCCGCTCGGTGATGGCGAACGCCCCGGCCGTTGCGACGAGCAGGCCGACGAGGATCGCCGTCGAGAGGAGCCGCTGCAAGGCTCAGCGATTCTACGTTCCGTCGCCGAGAATCCGGTGGTAGAGCGCATCGTCGACGTTCCGTCCGGTAACGATGAGAACGAGCGGCCGTGGAAGCTCCGTGCGGCGGGCGAGCGCGAGCGGCGCGGCGGCCGCGCCCTCGACCCGGATGCCCGCGGCGGCGTATTCCCGCACAGCCGCCTCGAGCTCCTGCTCCGAGACGAGCTCGAAGCGCTGCACGAGCGGATTCAGCTCTGCGACGGCGAGGGGGACCGCGACCCTGACCGCGAGCCCGTCGGCGAACGTCTCGCACCGGTCCGAGTCGGTCGGGCGTCCGGCCCGCCAGCTCTCCCACATCGCCGGCGCCTCCTCGGCCGCGACAGCGACGCGAAGCGCAGCCGGCGCCCGCGCGGCGACGGCGCGGAAGACGCCGATCGCGAGCGCGCCGTTCCCGACCGGCACGACGACCGCGCCCGGCGGCCCGGGAAGCTCGTCGAGCAGCTCATGGCCGATCGCCTCGTAGCCGCCGAACTGCGCGGGCTCGGCGCCGTCTTCGAAGAAGAACGCGTCGTGCTCGGCCGCGTACGCGCGCGCGGCCGCCTTCGCGTCGTCCATGTCGGCGCCGGCACGGTGCAGCTCGGCGCCTTGCGCCTCGATCAGCGCGACCTTCGCCGCGCTCGCCTGCTCGGGGACGAAGACGACGGCGCGGGCACCCACGCTGCGCGCGGCCCACGCGGTCGCAGCACCGTGGTTGCCGGTCGACGCGGTGACGACGACGGCGGGCCGCTTCGCATCGAGCACCGCGATCGCCCCCCGCCACTTGAACGCACCGAGCTCGTGCTCGTCCTCGCGCTTCAGCCAGATGCCGTCGTCGAGCTCCGCCACACCCATGTCGGCAAACGGTACGCCGTTATCCACAGGCAGGGGCCAGGCCCTGTTACGGAAACGTCACGACTCCCTCGCAACGGCAATCCATGACGCACGCAGGGTGAACGTCGCCCAGGGGCTGCGCGGCGTCGCGAAGTCGTGACGGTTCCACGAAGGGGCCAGGCCCCCGCCGTCAATTGGAGGCGCTCTGCACGAGTGGCGGCCGCTGGAGCCACGCTCGGACGCCGTATGCAAGGAGACCGACGCCCAGCGCGATGAGCCCGCCGAGCAGGATCCACTGCGCGCCGGGAACATTCAGCAGCCTCAGCCCGCTCAGAAGCAGGATCGTGCCGAGTGCGAGCCGCAGCACGATGTCAGGCAGCTTCACCGTGAAGCGGCTCGAGATCAGCACGCCCGGAATCGAGCCGGTCAGCAGCCAGGCCGTCGCGTGGTAGTCGACGTTGCCGCCGACCATGTGCCCGATGCCGGCAACCCAGAGCAGCGCGGCGGCGTGGAAGATGTCGGTGCCGACGACCTTCGACATCGTCAGCGGATAGACGAGCACCATCACAAGGCCGAAGAAGGTGCCGCTGCCGACCGACGTGAGCCCGACGACGAAGCCGAACACCGCACCGATCGCGACCGCCAGGATCTTGTCGCGACCACTCAGGATGAACGGGCGGTCGCTCGCCTTGACGCCTCGCTTGATGAAGGACTTCGCGAGAAAGCCGAGCCCGCCGATGACGAGTGCACCGCCCACCGCATAGCGCTCGATCGTCTGCGCGGACTCGCCGTAATGGCGCTTCATCAGCTCGGCGACGCCCACGCCGGCGAGCGAGAGCGGGCCGGAGCCGAGGAACATCCAGAGCGTCAGCCGCGCGTGAACCGTGCCGAGCCGCCGGTGCCGGATCGCGCCGAACGACTTGAAGATCGCGCCGTGAAGGATGTCGGTGCCGACGGCGTACGTCGGCTTGAAGCCGAAGAGGATCACGAGGATCGGCGTCATGAGCGAGCCGCCGCCCATGCCGGTGAGGCCCACGATCGAGCCGATCAGCAGACCGGTGAGCGTGAACTGCCAGGTCACGTTGCGGAGATGATCATCCCGGCTCCGACGGTGTCGTTCGTTGTCTCGTCGATGAGAATGAACGCCCCCGTCTCCCGGTTCTCGGCGTACGGATCGACCGCGAGCGGCTCGGAGAGCCGCAGGCGGACGACGCCGATGTCGTTCAGCTCGAGGCGTTCAGGCCCCGGCACGTCGTCGAGCGAGTGGATGTCGGTGAGCGACACGAGCTCGTCGACGATCGCGCGCACCGAGCGCGTCGTGTGCTTGACGGCGAGCTTCGCAAGCGGCTCGAGCGGTTGCTCGCTCATCCAGCACACGCGCGCCTCGACCTCGCGTGCGACGATCGGCGGCCGTTCGGGGTCGGCGAGCAGGTTTCCCCGCGAGACGTCGACGTCGTCGGCGAGCCGGATCGTCACCGACTGCGGCGGCACTGCCTCGTCGAGCGGTCCCTCCGCCGTCTCGACCGTCTCGACCCGGGAGCGAAGCCCCGACGGCAGCACGAGGACGTCGTCGCCGGCCCGCCACACGCCGCCGGCCACACTTCCCGCATAGCCGCGATAGTCGTGGTGCTCGCCCGACATCGGCCGGATCACCCACTGCACCGGGAAGCGGCGCGCGTCGAGGTTGCGGTCGAACGCGAGCTCGATCGTCTCGAGGTGCTCGAGCAGCGGCGGGCCGTCGTACCAGGGCATGTTCTCGGAGCCGTCGACGACGTTGTCGCCCAGGAGCGCGGACAGCGGGATCACGTGGAGGTCGGCAAGGCCGAGCGTCTCGAGGTCGAGCGCGATCTCCTCGTAGCGCTCCTGCGACCAGTCGACGAGGTCCATCTTGTTGACCGCGACCGTGATATGCGGCACGCGCAAGATCGTGGTGATGTAGGCGTGGCGCCGCGTCTGCTCGACCACGCCGTGGCGGGCGTCGACGAGAATCACCGCGACGTCGGCGGTCGAGGCGCCGGTGACCATGTTGCGCGTGTACTGCACGTGACCCGGCGCGTCGGCGAGCTGGAAGCGGCGGCGTGGCGTGACGAACGAGCGGTACGCGACGTCGATCGTGATTCCCTGCTCGCGCTCCGCGCGAAGCCCGTCGGTCAGGAGCGCGAGGTTGACGTAGGCGTCGCCGCGGCGCCTGGACGTCTCCTCGATGTGCTCCATCTGGTCGACGAAGATCTGCTTCGTGTCGTAGAGCAGCCGGCCGATCAGCGTCGACTTGCCGTCGTCGACGGAGCCGCACGTCACCAGCCGCAGCAGGTCCGCCAGCTGCGCCTGTTCAGAAATAGCCGACACGCTTGCGGTCCTCCATCGCAGCCTCGGTGAAGCGGTCGTCCGCGCGCGTCTCGCCGCGCTCGGTAACGCGGGTCGCGGCGATCTCGTCGACCACCGCGGTGATGGTCGCTGCGTCGGAGACGACGCCGCCGGTGCACGCCATGTCGCCGACTGTGCGGAAGCGCACCGACGCGGTGAACGGCTCCTCGCCCTCCATGCGCTCGACGTAGTCGGAGCATGCGTAAAGCATCCCGTCGCGTCTGAACACCTCGCGCTCGTGCGCGAAGTAGATCCGGGGCAGCTCGAGGTGCTCGCGCGCGACGTACTGCCAGACGTCGAGCTCCGTCCAGTTCGAGATGGGGAATACCCGCACGTGCTCGCCCTTGCGCACGCGGGCGTTGTAGATGTTCCAGAGCTCGGGACGCTGCGCGCGCGGGTTCCACTGGCCGAAGTCGTCGCGGAACGAGAAGATGCGCTCCTTCGCACGGGCCCGCTCCTCGTCTCGGCGCGCCCCGCCGATCGCGGCGTCGAACTGGTGCTCCTCGATCGCGTCGAGCAGCGTCGTCGTCTGGAGACGGTTGCGCGATGCGCGCGGGCCGGTCTCCTCGACAACGCGGCCCTTGTCGATCGACTCCTGCACCGACGCCACGATCAGGCGCTCGTCGAGCTCGGCGACGCGGCGGTCGCGAAACTCGATCACCTCGGGGAAGTTGTGGCCCGTGTCGACGTGCATGACCGGGAACGGGAACTTGCCCGGACGGAAAGCCTTTTCGGCGAGCCGCAGGAGCACGATCGAGTCCTTGCCGCCCGAGAAGAGCAGCACCGGCCGCTCGAGCTCCGCGGCGAGCTCGCGAAAGATGTGGATCGCCTCCGACTCGAGATCGTCGAGGTGCGTGAGCGTGCGCGCGAAGGTGCTCACGCGACCCGCTCTTTCTGGGGCACGAGCTCCAGCTCCTCGAGGCGGGCGAGCACTGCAGCCGCAGACTCGGCCGGCTCGCGGCCCTCTGTGTGCAGGCGCAGCTCCGGGTTCTCCGGCTCCTCGTAGGGATCCGAGACGCCGGTGAAGTGCTCGATCTCGCCGGCGAGCGCCTTCTTGTACAGGCCCTTCGGGTCGCGCTCGGCGCAGACCTCGAGCGGCGTCGCGACGTGTATCTCGACGAACGGAGCGTTCTCCTCGACGAGCGCGCGGGCGCGCCGGCGCGCCTCCTCGTACGGAGAGATCGCGGAGACCACGACCGTGGCGCCCGCTCGGGCCAGGCGCGAGGCGACCCAGCCGATGCGGGCGATGTTGATGTCGCGGTCCTCCTTCGAATACCCGAGCCCCTGCGAGAGATGCGTGCGCACGATGTCGCCGTCCAGCACGTCGACGGTCAGGCCGCGCTCCTCGAGCTCGCGGGCGACGAGCGTGCCGACCGTCGTCTTTCCGGCAGCGGAGAGGCCGGTGAACCACACGACGAAGCCGCTCATGTCTTGCCGACCACCGTGTGGAGGCCGCACTCGACCTTCTCTTCGCCGGACCAGCGCCCCTCGCGGCCCTCGCCGGGGACCGTGCAGTGCGTGCAGCCGATCGACGCGTAGCCGTGCCGGTGCAGCGGGTTGAACGGCAGCCCGCGCCCCTCGATCGCCTCCCAGCACATCTGGTCGGTCCAGTCGGCGAGCGGGTTCGCCTTCCAGAGCTCGTGCCTCTCGTCCCACGCGAGCTTCGGCGCCTCCGCGCGCGTCGGCGACTGGTCGCGGCGCAGGCCGGTGACCCAGGCGTCGAGGCCGGCGAGCGCGCGGTTCAGCGGCTCGACCTTGCGAATCGAGCAGCAGAGATCGGGCTTGTCCTCCCACAGCTTGTCGCCGTGCGCCGCGGCCTGGCGGCCGAGCGACGGCCCTTCGTACACCTCGATCTTCGTCCCGTAGCGCTGCTCGACCTCGCGCCAGAGCGCGTAGGTCTCGGGGAAGAGCACGTGCGTGTCGAGCGCGAAGACGCGCGCCGTCGGCTCGAGCGCGAAGAGCATGTCGAGCAGAACCGACTCCTCCTTCTGGAAGGAGCAGGCGAGCGAGACGCGGCCGGGGAACTCCTCGAGCACGAGCGCGAGGACCTGCTCCGGCGTCATCCCCTCGACGTCAGCCGGCAGGCGCAGGCTCGCCGCCAAGGAGCACCTCCTTCAACGTGTCGCCGCGCAGCCCGAGGCGAAGCGTCTCGAGCGGAATGACCTCCTCCGGCGGGATGTTCCCGAGGTTGACGTTCGGCCCGAAGTGCTTCACGAACCAGGCCTGGCTCGACTTCGTCGGAGCTTCGAAGATGAGGTCGGAGATCGCGATCTCGTGCGCGATCTCGTCGATCAGGCCGGTCCGCATGTCGCCGTCCTTGCGGAAGATGCCCGCGGTGCCGCCCTCGCGCGCCTCGGTGATCACCTTCCACGCGCCGGCTTCCTTCTCTTCCTTGATCCACTCGACCCACTGGTATGGCGCGAAGACGACGTCCGGATCCTTCGAGCCCACCTCGGAGAGAACCGTGAAGTCGCGCGCGAAGTCGGCGATCAGCTCGAGCTTCTCGTCGCGAGGGATGTCGAGCGTGCCGTCCGAGATCTCGACGTGCGAAAAGCGATGCTCCTGGAGCCACGACTTGAACTCGTCCATGCGCCCGCGTGCGTACACGACCTCGAAGAGGGTCCCGCCGCACACGACCGGCGTCTCGAACGAGCGGTAGAGCGCGATCTTCTTCTCGAGGTTGTTCGTGACGTAGCTCGTACCCCAGCCGAACTTGACGATGTCGACGAACTCGCCGCCGACGTCGAACATGCCCTCGATGTCGCGGGTGTTCATCCCCTTGTCCATGACGTGCGTGAGCCCTTCGGTGCGCGGCTTGCCGGGCCGCTCGGGCAGGTCGAGAAAGCCGTCGTTAAAGCCGTGCATATAGCTCCTTCAATTTGGCCTGGGCAGCGGTCTGGACGTCGTGGTAGAGCGAGTTCCCGTGCGCGTCGATGCCGACGGTGAGCGGGCCGAAGTCCTTGACGCGGAACTTCCAGAGGCACTCGGGCATGAGCTCCTCCCACGCGACCTCTTCGATCTCCTCGATCTGCGTCGTCTCGAGCGCGGCGGCGCCCCCGACGATCGCGAAGTACACCATCCCGAGCCGGTGCATCGGCTCGATCGCCTCGTCGGGGAAGCCGCCCTTGCCGCAGATCGCCCGCACGCCGTACTGCGTGCCGAGCGGCTCCGTGAAGCGCACCATGCGCGCGCTCGTCGTCGTGCCGATGCAGACCTTCTCGTACTTTCCTTCGGCGAGCTTGCGAACACCCGGCGCGGTGTGCAGGAGGAACGCGCCGCGCAGGTCCATCGGCGGCTCGACGCCCTCGTCGAAGATCCGCATCTGCGTGCGGTCGCGGATGCCGATGATGTGGCCCTGCACGACCACCTCGTCGCCGGCGCGGAGCTTCAGGATCTCCTGCTCGTCGGTGATCGGGAACGTGACCTCGTGGGTTGCCATCGGCTCTACGCCTCCCGGTCGAAGTCGACGGTGCCGTCCGCGGCGATGTGCGCGGTCGCGCGGCGCGCGGCCCAGCACTGGTAGTTCACGGCGACCGGATTTAGGGTCATGTGCGTGTCGGCGTGCTCGATGTGGCAGTTGAGGACGGTCACGTCGCCGCCGAGGCCCATCGGCCCGATGCCGGTCTCGTTCAGGAGGCCCATCAGCTCGTCCTCGAGCTCCGCGACGATCGGATCGGAGTTGCGCGTGCCGATCGGCCGGGTGATCGCCTCCTTCGCGAGGTACATCGCGTAGTCGGCGGAGCCGCCGATCCCGACGCCGACGATGCCCGGCGGACAGGGCTTGCCGCCCGAGCCGACGATCGACTCGAGCACGAACTGCTTGATCCCCTTCACGCCGTCGGCGGGGACGCACATCTTGAGGAAGCTCATGTTCTCCGAGCCGGAGCCCTTGGGCACGCACTTCACGTCGAGGCCGTCCCAGTCCTTCACGAACTCCCAGTGCACGATCGGCAGGCGGTAGCCGATGTTCGGGCCCGTGTTCTCGCGCGTGATCGTGTGCACCGCGTTCGAGCGGAGCGGGTGCTCGAGCGTCGCGCGTGCGGTGCCGTCGCGGAGCGCCTCGTAGATGCGCGCCGGATGCAGTGGGAAGTGCTCGCCGACGTGGCACGTGTAGACCGCGATGCCGGTGTCCTGGCAGACGAGGTTGCCGTCGGCGTCTGCGACCTCGACGTTGCGGAGAATCGTGTTCAGGACGCGAATGCCAGGCACAGACGTCTCGCGCGCGGCGGCCGACTTCAGCGCATCGCGCAGGTCCTGCGGGATGTCCTTCAGCGCCCAGACGTAGAGGTGCGCCGTCGCGTCCTCCACCGCGTGCTGAAGCTCGGTGATCGTGTCGATGCTCATTCTCTCGCTTTCGTTGCGGCTGTCCCGCCTGCGCGACGGCCGAAGACGACACACTCGAGCAAGGAGTTGCCCATCATGCGGTTGCGCCCGTGCGTGCCGCCGGCGATCTCACCGCACGCGTAGACACCCTCGAGCGTCGTCTCGGCGTGCGTGTCGATGACGAGACCGCCGTTCTGGTAGTGGAGGACGGGGTAGGTGAAGATCTTCTCCGCGAGCGGGTCGATTCCCGCGGCGCGGTACCGGCGCAGCATGTACGGGAGCGAGAGCTCGGCATCGTGCTGCGAGATGCGCGTCGTGTCGAGATAGACGGCCGGCCGGCCGTCGGGCGTCTCGACGCCCTTGCCCTTCGCGACTTCGTCGACGATCGCCTGCGAGACGACGTCGCGCGGGCCGAGGGAGTCGGTGAACTCCTCGCCGTCGGCGTTCAGGAGCACGGCGCCGTAGGCGCGCGTCGTCTCCGGGATGCTGTAGCCCTGCATCGTCTCCGGCCACGCGCCGCCGTTCGGGTGGTACTGGAGCGCATCGAGGTCGCGTGCCTCGGCCCCCGCGTCGAGTGCAAGGCGCGTCACCTCGCCGGTTGCGCCGGGATGGTTCGTCGAGAGCTCGCCGCGCTCCTTCGCCTCGGCGAAGCAGCGGCCGCCGGCGGCGAGGATCACGATTGCGGCGTCGATCGTGTGCTCGCCGGCGCGGGCACGCCAGCCGTGCTCGCTGCGATCGAGCTCCTGAAGCGGGCTCTTCGGGAAGAGCGTCACGCCGCCGCCCTCGGCCGCATCTCGCAGCGCGGTGGTGATTGCGTGGCCGGTTCGGTCTCCGACCTGGAGCAGACGCTTCGCCGACGCGC
The DNA here is from genome assembly GCA_041499745.1 of Gaiellaceae bacterium. Taxonomy (GTDB): domain Bacteria; phylum Actinomycetota; class Thermoleophilia; order Gaiellales; family Gaiellaceae; genus Palsa-739. The sequence continues at coordinate 3,169 of JBGQKY010000052.1, read as the reverse complement.
CGCCGCAGCGCGCGAGCCGGTAACCGCCGTTTTCCCTCGTGAACTCGACGCCGAGCTGCTCGAGCCAGTGGATGGCCGAGGGCGCCTCGGAGGTGAGGACCCGGGCGAGGGCCATGTCGGCCGTCTTGTGGCTCGAGGCCCAGACGTCCTGCGCGTGGAGCTCGGGCGAGTCGTCCTCGCCGAAGGCCGCCTGGATCCCGCCCTGCGCCTTGGCGGAGTTGCACGACTGGATCGAGCCCTTCGTCGCGAGCGCGACGCGGGCGCCCGCGTGCTCCGCCGAGACGGCCGCCGCGAGACCCGAGGCCCCGCTGCCGATGACGAGCACGTCGAAATGGCCGTCGGCAGGCACAGCGCCGGATTCTAGCTAATCCCTGCGATTGTTGTTGCTTATACAGCGGTGGCCTTTGCAGACATCTTGATTGTCAGAACTGACAACGCTACCGTGGCTCAAGCCGTTGTGGGGGGCCGGCTACGGAAAGGAACGCAATGCGCTACGGACTGCTGCTCGCATCACTTCTCGCCGCCCTCGTCGCGGCCACGTCCGCCCTCGCGGCGCCGCCTGCCGGTGACGCTCTGCCGACCGGGGAGGATCTCCCTGCGCTCGTCAGCGGCCCGACGCGGATCGCGCCGAGCGAGGTACCCGGCCTCGGCGCCGGCCCGGTCAGGGGCGCGGGCGCCGCCAAGGGGACGGCCGGCTTCGGCGGCTACCTGATCACCTGCTGGGCCGGGACGGCCCGCAGCGGATCGAGCGACTGGAGCGGGCACGTCTACATCTACCAGCACCTCTACTGGTGCGGGAACGGCGCCGTCGTCACGTACGCGACCGCATCGCAGACCTACGAGCAGGCGGGGTGGTACACGCTCACGAACTACTTCGGGCCGTGGTGGAGCGGGGGGTGCGCAGGCTGTGCCTACCAGCGTGTGAGCGGCTACATCCTGTGGAACTGGCACACGGCGCTCGTCAACATCAGCCACTCCGGAACGACGAACCTCGACACGACCATGTGGGCGTCCGGAGGTGTGACCTTCTGAAAATCGTCCTCCAGGTTGCCGCGGGCATCGTGCTCGCCTCCCTGATCCTGTTCGTGATCGGGGCGTTGATCGAGATCGCCTGGCGTTAGAAGACCTCGCGAAGCAGCGCCTCGATCTCGGCCGGCGTCGCAGGCCGCGGGTTCGCCTTGTTGCCGGGGCGGCCCGCGGCCGTCTCCGCGAGCTCGGGCAGGTCCGCCTCCGGAACGCCGAGCTCGTGCAGCCGTGTCGCCGCGCCGAGCGCGGCGAGGTCCACGACGCGCGCGCCGACAGCCTCGTGGAACCGCTGCACGGCCTCGGGCGCCCACTGGGCGTTCCAGCGCAGCGCAGGCGGCAGGCAGATCCCGTTGAGCGTTCCGTGCGGCAAGCCGTAACGGCCGCCGATCGCCTGCGCCATCGCGTGCGCGAGCGCGAGGCCCGAGCCGCCGAGCGCGGCGCCGCCGTGACACGCGCCGCGCAGGAGCTCCGTGCGCGCCTCGCGGTCGTGCGGCGAATCGACGACCCGCGGTAGCCATTCGCCGATCAGTCGTGCGCCCGCGAGCGCGTGCCCGTCCGCCTCCTCGTTGTGGCCGTCGACGTACAACGCCTCGGCGCAGTGCGCGAGGGCGTTCATCGACGTGCCGACCGTCGTCTCGCGCGGCAGGTCGAGCGTCAGCTCGACGTCGTAGACGATGCCGCGCGGATCCGCTCCGCTTCCCCCGCCGCGTAGCTTCCGCTCCGGGTCGCGCACGCCGAAGTACCGCGTCCATTCCGCGCCGGCGTACGTCGTCGGAACGGAGACGAGAGGGACGCCCGCCGCCGCCGAGACAGCTTTGCCGAGATCGATCGCGCTGCCGCCGCCGACCGCGACGACGCCGCCTCCGGCACGGGCCGCCGCCTCGTCGACGCGGTGCGACGGCACCTCGCCCCAGCGTGCGCCCGGCTCGATCGGCAGCTCCAGGTGGTTCCAGCGCGGGCTCGCAACCAGAAGCGGCTCGTGCACGCCCGCGGCGGCGCAGACCTCGGGCAGCGTGTCGAGACCCCAGCGGACGATCATGCGAGGCGGGAGCGCGCGAACTCGACGAACGCCTGCGCCACTCGGGTCTCCGCCCGGCCGGCGGAGCGCACGAGCGAGATCTCGCGCGAGGGTTCGAGCCCCTCGACCTGGGCCACGGCGACGGTGCCGGCCGCGAGGTCCGCCTCGATGGCGGAACGCGAGATGAACGTGATGCCGTAGCCGGAGATCACCGCGCTGCGCGCCGATTCCTGGAGGCCGAGCTCGAGCCGGACGTCGAGATCTCGCAGACGCACGCCGGCCTCGCGAAGCTCGTCGTCGATCACCTGCCGCACGCCCGCCCCCTCCTGCATGAGCACGAGCGGCTCGCCCTTGAGCTCGTCGAGTGAGACGGCCCGGTTGGCGAAGCGATGGCCGCGCGGAACCGCGAGCACGACCTCGTCCCGGAAGAACGGCTCGAACACGACGCCCCGGTGCCGCCGCACCGCGCCGACGACTCCGAGCTCGACCTCGCGCCGCGCGACCTGCTCGATCACGCGCTGCGTGTCGGAGACCGAGAGCGCGACGTGGACGCCCGGGTGGAGCTGCTGGAACTCGGCGAGCGCGACCGGCAGGACGCTGCCACCCGGCCCCGTCGACGCACCGATCTCGAGTCGCCCGGTCAGCTCGCCCTCGGTTTCCTCGCCGAGCTCGGCGAGCAGCTGCTGCTCAAGCGCGAGCAGCCGCTGGGCGCTCCGGTAGAGGCGCCGCCCTGCCTCGGTCGGCTCGACACGGCGCCCCGAGCGGTCGACGAGCTGATGGCCGAGCCGTTTCTCGAGCGAACGGATCTGGAGGCTGACGGCCGGCTGCGTGACGCCGAGCTGCTCCGCCGCCTGGGAGAAGCTCCGCCGCTCGACCACCGCGCAGAACGCGGCCAGCTGGCGCGTATCCATAAGCGATCAGGGAATTATATACTTGACGAACCCAAGCAGATTCCCTAGCCTCCCCTCAGCATGGCAGGCAGATGCATGAGGAAAGCTTATAGGTGCGCTAGGTCAGATACTTCTGCCAGTCAGAGGGGGACTGGAGAAGCAACTGGACTCTCTCACGGAAGTCTCGGGCCATCCGAGAACCGTTAGCTGGATCCTCCGCATTGAGGATCGGAGG
>JBGQKY010000051.1:0-15176 GCA_041499745.1 Gaiellaceae bacterium | reverse complement strand
GGCGCTGGGGGCGCCCCCCCGGCGCCGGCTCCGCCGACCCCGCGGCCCCCCACGGCGAGAGGCGGGCGATTCTCGGGCCGAACGGCGCCGGAAAGACGACGCTCTTCAACGTCATCTCCGGCGACTCCGCGCCGACGTCCGGGACGATCGAGTTCCTGGGCGCCGACATCACGCCGCTGCCGCCGCGAGCGCGCGCGAAGCTGGGGATGGGCCGCACCTACCAGAAGTCGCGCCTGTTCCTCGGGCTCTCGGTCGAGGACAACCTCTACCTCGCGACGCTCGGCGTGCGGACGGGCCACCTCCGCCCCGTCGTCCTTCGTTCGCGCGACCGCGAGCTACGCGACCATGCCCGCGAGCTCGCCCGGACCGCCGGGCTCGAGGGTCGCGAGCGGACGATCGTCGGCTCTCTCTCGCACGGCGAGCAGCGCCAGCTCGAAGTGGCGATGGCGCGCGGCGTAAGTCCGACCCTGATGATGCTCGACGAGCCTGCGTCCGGATTGTCGCGCGGCGAGCGCGTCGCATTGACCGAGCTGCTCCTGCAGCTCGATCCGGCAATCACGCTCATCTTGATCGAGCACGACATGGACGTCGCGCTTCGCGTGGCCGAGCAGGTCACGATGATGCACGACGGCCGCGTGATCGTCGAAGGCACGCCCGACGAGATCCGCGCAAATCAGACGGTGCACGACCTGTATCTGGGTAGGGGGTACCAGGTCGATGGCTGAGTCGCTGCTCGCAATCGACAACGTGAGCGCCTACTACGGCCGCGCGCAGGCTCTCGAGGAGGTCTCCTTCGAGATCACGGGCGGCTCGACCTCGATCATCGGCCGTAACGGCATGGGCAAGACGACGCTCTGCAACGCCGTCATCGGCGTGCCGCCGGCGCGCGTCACGGGCTCGATCCGCTACCGGGGCCGCGAGCTCGTCGGGCAACCCTCGTACAAGATCGCCAAGCTCGGCATCGGCTACGTGCCGCAGGGCCGCCGGCTCTTCCCGTCGTTGTCGGTCGACGAGCATCTCCGCATGATCCGCGGAAGCGGCGGCTCGCGACGCTGGACTGTCGAACGCGCGTACGAGCTCTTTCCCCGCCTCCGTGAGCGCCGGCGAAACGGCGGAGCGCAGCTCTCCGGCGGCGAGCAGCAGATGCTTGCGATCGCACGCGCGCTGCTCACGAACCCGACGCTCCTGATCATGGACGAGCCCTCCGAGGGCCTCGCGCCGGCGATCATCGAGCACCTGATCGCGACGTTCAAGAAGCTCGAGGAGCAGGGTCTGGCCATTCTCTTGATCGAGCAGAACCTCGGGGTGGCGACGGCGATCGCGGAACGCCAGCTCGTGATGGTGGCCGGCTCGATCGCCGCAGAGACGACCGCCACGGAGCTGGCCGAGAATGCGGAGCTCCAGCGCCGCTATCTCGGCGTCGAGCCGCTCGCGGAGCACGCGTAGTGCCCACGATCGTCCTCCTCGGCACGCTCGACACGAAGGGCGAGGAGTACGCGTTTCTGCGCGATCGCCTGCTCGAACACAGCGTCGACGTGCTCCTCGTCGACGCAGGAGTGCACGAGCCGTCGGTGCAGCCCGACATCGGCCGCGAAGAGCTGGTAGCGAACGTCGCACAGCTCGCAGCGGCGGGAGACCGCGGCGCTGCAGTCACGGCGATGGCGGCCGGTGCGGAGCGCGTAGTGACACAATTGCACGCCGAAGGACGGCTCGACGGGATCCTTGCGCTCGGCGGTTCCGGCGGCTCGTCGATCGCCACCCGCGCGATGCGCGCGCTGCCGGTCGGAGTGCCGAAGCTGATGGTCTCGACGGTGGCATCCGGCGACACCCGCCCGTACGTCGGCGCAGTCGACGTGACGATGATGTACTCGGTCGTCGACATCGCCGGCGTGAACCGCGTGTCGGCACGCATCATGGCGAACGCCGCGGGGGCGATGGCGGGCATGGTCGGCGCGCAGGTGCCGCAGCTCGACGAGAAGCCTCTCGTGGCGGCGACGATGTTCGGCGTCACGACGCCGTGCGTGACGCGCGCACGCGAGCGGCTCGAGGAGCTCGGCTACGAGGTCCTCGTCTTCCACGCGACGGGAGCGGGCGGGCAGTCGATGGAGGCGCTCGCGCGCGGCGGCTTCCTCGCGGGCGTGCTCGACGCGACGACGACGGAGCTCGCGGACGAGCTCGTCGGCGGCGTTCTCTCGGCCGGCCCCGAGCGACTCGAGGCGGCAGGCGCCGCGGGGCTGCCGCAGGTCGTCTCGCTCGGAGCGCTCGACATGGTGAATTTCGGGCCGCGCGAGACCGTTCCGGCGCAGTTCGAGGACCGCAACCTGTACGTGCACAACCCGACCGTGACGCTGATGCGCACGACGCCCGCGGAGTGCGCCGAGCTCGGCAGGCAGATCGGACGCAAGTTGTCGGCCGCGCAAGGCGCGACGGTGCTGTTCGTCCCGCTGAAGGGCGTCTCGATGATCGCCGTCGAAGGCCAGCCCTTCCACGATGCTGCGGCAGACGACGCGCTCGTCGCCGGTCTCCACGAGACGCTCGCCCCGTCGGTCGAGGTGCACGAGCTGGACACCGACATCAACGACCCGGCGTTCGCCCTCGCGATGGCCGATCGCCTACACGAGCTGATCGCATGACGCGCGACGCAGCACTCGCACGGCTGCGCGCCCAGGTCGACGCCGGCAAGCCGATCATCGGCGCGGGCGCGGGCACAGGCCTCTCGGCGAAGCTCGCCGAAGCCGGCGGCGCCGACCTGATCATCATCTACAACTCGGGCCGCTACCGGATGGGCGGGCGTGGCTCGCTGGCCGGCCTCCTGCCCTACGGGGACGCGAACGCGATCGTCGTCGACATGGCGAGGGAGGTGCTGCCGGTCGTGAAGGAGACGCCGGTGCTCGCCGGCGTCTGCGGCACCGACCCGTTCCGCCTGATGCCTGTCTTCCTCGACGAGCTGATCCGCATCGGCTTCAGCGGTGTCCAGAACTTCCCCACCGTGGGCCTCTTCGACGGCACGATCCGCGTCGGGCTCGAGGAGACCGGTATGGGCTACGGGCTCGAGGTGGACATGATCCGGCTCGCGCACGAGCGCAACCTGCTCACCGCGCCGTATGTCTTCTCGGACGACGAGGCGACCGACATGGCGAAGGCCGGCGCCGACGTACTCGTCCCGCACATGGGCCTGACGACGGGCGGCGCGATCGGAGCCGAATCGGCGAAGACACTCGACGAGTCGGTGCGGCTCGTGCAGGGCATGCACGATGCGGCGAAGCGAGTGAACCCGGAGATCCTCGTGCTGTGCCACGGCGGCCCGATCGCAGAGCCCGACGACGCCGCCTACGTCCTCGCCAACACGGAAGGCGTCGTCGGCTTCTTCGGTGCGAGCTCGATGGAGCGCCTGCCGACCGAGGTCGCGATGACCGAGAACATGCGCCGCTTCAAGTCGATCCCCGTCAACTGAGGCCCATCAAATGAGGAGATCCCGATGAGCAGCTTCGTGAAAGTGTCCGACGTCCGGCAGGAGACCTTCGACTGGGGCACAATCGGGTGGCGCCTTACCCCCGATAAGGGCTCGAAGCACCTCGTGGTGATGGACGTGACGCTCGAGCCCGGCGGAGGCCACGACTTCCACCGGCATCCCGGCCAGGAGGAGATGATCATCGTCAAGAAGGGCCAGATCACGCAGTACGTCGAGCAGGACTCGACGTCGCTCGGAGCGGGCGATTCCGTGTACCTCGACGAGGGCGTGATTCACGCGTCGTTCAACGAGAGCGACGAGACGGCGCACCTGCAGGTGGTGATCGGCCCGTCGCTCGGCCGCGAGTCCGGCTACGGCCTCGAGGACGTCTCCGGCGAAGAGCCCTGGTCCTCGCTCCGCAGCTGAGCCAACGGATCGTAGGCCGCGACCACCCGCTGCTGCAGATACGCGCGCGTGCTCGCTGCTCCTACCGAACGTAGAAGTCCGCGAACTGCCCGGTCTTATAGTGCCCCGGCAGGTTGCAGATCAGGGCGTAGTGCCCCTTCTTGAGGGTTAGGTTCAGCGTCCGCGCCTGGCCCGCGGGTATCGCGCCGATCTCACCAACGGCGCCTTTCTCGTCCGCCCGGTTTGGGCCGTGGTCGCCCCCGAGCAGGTTGCCGGCCGGCTTGGCGGCCTTCACGACGACGAACTCGTGCTCGACACTGCCGATGTTCGTGACCACGAACCTGACCTTGCCTTGCGGTGCCCCTTGTGTCCCCGGAAAGACGCTGAACTCATCCACCTGCACGGCGACGAGGGGCTTCGACGTCACGGCCCGGGCGTTTACAACGCCGACGCAGGCGACAACCCCCGTGAAGGCTGCCATTCCAATGGAGAGCTTGCGCATCGACGTCATTCCCTGCCTCCTGAGTGGGTGGACTTGCAGCGGCATGTGCCGGACCGCTCGTGCCGTCGGGGATCGTATCCTGTCCTGCCGCCCCGCTCCGCGTCGGGGCTTTCAGGCAGAATCGGGCGTAGGCTCGCCCCGCCTCCGCCGGATAGGGCAAACGAGTGTGACCTCACCGACAGCCAGACTGCTGCTCTTTCTGGCCCTCACCGCCGCCGCAGCATCCGCACTCGGCGGCTGCGGTGGTGGCGGCGCGAAGAAAAGCGCGACCGCCTCCGCTGCCGCGATCGACCGGGCACGTCACTTCGCCGGGTCGGAGCAGACTCCCCAGACGCCGCCGGATTTTGTGCTCCGAGATCAGGACGGACGGCTCGTGCGCCTGTCGGCCGTGCTGGGCAAGTTCGTTCTCGTGACCTTCCTCTACACGCAGTGTCCCGACGTCTGCCCATTGATCGCCGCCCACCTCAACGATGCGCTCCTGAAACTCGGCGGAGCGCGGGCCTCCGTCCGCGTCGTCGCCGTCAGCGTCGACCCGCGCGGTGACACCCGCGCGGCAGTCCGTCTCTACGTCAAGACGCACCGGCTCCTCCCCGAGTTCCGCTACCTGACTGGAAGCCGGGACGAATTGCAAGGCGTGTGGCGCGCCTACCACGTCGCGGCAGTTGCCAGGAAGCGCGAACTCGTCGACCACGTCACGTACGTCCTGCTGATCGACCGTAAGGGGAAGACTCGACTCCTCTACGACTCGCTCGTCACTACGCGAGACATCGTCCACGACGTCCGGCTCCTCCAGGGAGCGGAGAGATGATCTCGTTGCAGCAACCCGATCGCCGGTGCCGTCAGGACGTCGTCGGTCTTCATCGGCGCGCCTTCTCGAGGAGAACGTCCGCGTCGAGCCCGCGAATCGACGCGTCGACGAGCTCGATCGGGTGGAAGGCCGGAGTCGGCCGCCCGGCGCGGCGCAGGGCAGCCGTCACCTGAACGAGGCAGCCCGGGTTGCCGCTCGCGTACGCGTCCGGGCCGGTGGCGAGCACGTTCTCGGCCTTGCGGTCGCCGAGCTCCGCAGCAGAGCGCGCCTCGACGATGTTGTAGATGCCGGCGCTGCCGCAGCAGATCTCCTGCTCGGCAGGCTCGAGCCGCTCGAGGCCGGGAATCGCGTCGAGCATCGCGCGGGGCGCAACCGCCAATCTCTGTGCGTGACGGAGATGGCACGAGTCCTGGAATGCGACCCGCATCGCCAGCGGGCGCCGTTCGGCTCGCGGCTCGGCGAGCAGCTCCGAGACGTCGACGACGTTCGCGGCGCCGTGGTCTTTCAGGTGTGAGCCGCAGCCGGCGGCGTTCGTGACCACGAAGTCGTAGCCGGCGAGCGCCTGCTCGAGCTTGTGCGCCCGCGCGAGGCCCTCCTCCAGGCGCCCGGCGTGCGCGTGCAGAGCACCGCAGCAGCCCTGCGCGCGCGGGACGTGCACGTCGTAGCCGTCCGCGTTCAGCACGCGCGCGGTCGCGGCATTCACGTCGCCGAAGACGACGCTCGCCACGCAGCCGGCGACGAGCGCAACGCTCGGGCCGTCGCCGGGCAGGTGCTCGGGCGGCCACTCCGGAGCAGCCCACGGCGGCGCGATCTGCTTCAGAGGCGCAAACGGCCCGGGCGCCGGCAGTCTGCGAAGAAGGAGAGCGGCGCGAAGCCGCCGCCGGTGCGGGAGCACGGCGAAGATGCCGGCGCGGATGAGCCGATCGAGAGAGGAGCGGCGATGGTGGCGCTCGACGTGGTCGCGTGTCTGCTCGATGAGGCGGTCGTACTGCACGCCGGACGGACACGAGGTGACGCAGGCCATGCAGCCGAGGCAGCGGTCGAAATGCTGGACAACCGTGTCGGTCAGCGGGATCGTCCCGTCGACGAGAGCCTGCATCAGGTAGATCCGGCCACGCGGCGAGTCCATCTCCTCATGCCAGAGCGAATAGGTGGGGCAGGTCGGCAGGCAGAAGCCGCAGTGGACGCAGTCCGCGATCAGCTCGGGCTGCACATCGCCTCCAGCACGCGCTCGGCGAGCGGGCTCCACGCCGGCTCCCGCGCCTGCGCCACGTAGGCGAAGCGCGGCCCGGGACGCACGAGCGCCGCGGCTTCTCCGTCCCAGTGGACGCGGCTCGGAAGCCGCGCCTGGAGCGCGCGCAGCTCGTCCCACGGCTCGGACTCCTCGCCGCCGAGAGCGCGCACCTGTGCGTCAACGGCCTGCGGCGATCCCTCGAAGAGCACGTGCATGCGGCCGTCTGCGATGTCGACCGCGCTCGGCGCGAGCTGCGAGCGGTGGAGCGCAGGCCAGTCCGCGTCCACCACGATCGTGCTGGCCGCCGCGGGCAGCGGGTGCAGCCGCAGAGCCAGACGTTCGACAGATCCGAGGCGGCCGCGGGAGCCACAGAAGAGCTTCGCGAGGTCGTACCCCGCCACGTTCTTCACGACCTTGCCGCCGGAGCTCGCCCTCATCCCGTCCGGAAGCACGACCGTTACACCGATCACGAGATCGCGCATCGTCCCGAACCGGTGGGCAAGCGGGCCGGACAGGTCCTCGAGCAGGCACTCGCCGACCGTCGGGTCTCCCGGCGGGTCGAGCGAGAGACGCTGGCCCTGCACGGCGAGCGCGTCACGGAGCGCCGAGAGCCGGACGCCCCCCTCGACGATGCACGTCAGGTCGCCGGGCTCGTGCTCGAGGATCCCGGGGCTAGAACCGGTCTGCAAGCCCGGCCCTCTCGAGCGCGTGCGCACGGTACGGGCCCGGCACCTCGCCGCACAACCGCGGCGTCGGGAAGAGCTTTCCGGGATTTGCCAGCCCGAGCGGATCGAACGCGCGACGCAACCGTTGCATCGCAGCGAGATCGTCCTCGCCGAACATCAACGGCATCGCGCACGCCTTGTCGTTCCCGACTCCGTGCTCGCCGGTGATCGAGCCGCCCGCGTCGACGCAGATCTCGAGGATCTGCTGCGAAAGCGCTTCCGCACGGGCGGCCTCGCCGTCGACCCGACCGTCGTAGAGAACGAGCGGATGCAGGTTGCCGTCGCCCGCATGGAAGACGTTGCCCACGCGCAGCCCGTGGGTCCGCGAGAGCTCGTCGATGCGCCGGAGCACGCTCGGCAGCTTCGTGCGCGGCACGACGCCGTCCTGCACGTAGTAGTCGGGGCTGATCCGGCCCATCGCGGCGAAGGCCGCCTTCCGGCCGCGCCAAACCGCGGCGCGATCCGCGGGATCGCGGGCGATGCGGATCTCTTGCGCGTCGTTCTCGCGGCAGATCGACTCGACGCGCGCGAGGTCCTCGTCAACCTGTGCAGCAGGCCCGTCGAGCTCGACGATCAACACCGCGCCGCAGCCGTCGGGATAGTTCGCGTTCACGGCAGCTTCGGCCGCCTCGATCGTCACCGCGTCCATCATCTCGATCGCGGCGGGCAGGATCCCTCGGGCGATCACGCCGGAGACGGCGGCGCCGGCCTCGTCAGTGTGCACGAACCCGGCGAGCAGCGTCCGCACCGCCTCGGGCGCGCGCAGGATGCGCAAGGTCAGCTTCGTCGCGATACCGAGCGTCCCCTCGGAGCCGACGAAGACGCCGAGCAAGCCGGGACCGTGGTCCCACACCGACAGCTCCACCAGCTCGCCGTCCGGCAGCACGATCTCCGCCGCCAAAACGTGGTTGACAGTGAAGCCGTACTTGAGGCAGTGCGCGCCGCCCGAGTTCTCCGCGACGTTTCCGCCGATCGTGCAGACCTGCTGCGACGAGGGGTCGGGCGCGTAGTAGAAGCCCTCGGCTTCGACAGCACGCGTCACATCGAGGTTCGCAACGCCGGGCTCGACCACGACCTGACCGCGCTCGACGTCGATCTCGAGGATGCGGGTCAGCCGGGCGAGCGAGATGACGATGCCCTCGGCGACCGGGAGCGCGCCGCCCGAGAGGCCGGTGCCCGCGCCGCGGGCGACGAAAGGGATCCGCTCCTCGTTGCAGAGCCGCACCACCGCCTGCACCTCGTCGACGCTCCCGGGAAGCACGACGAGCGCCGGCACGACGCGGTGACCCGTGAGGCCGTCGCACTCGTACGTGCGCAGCTGCTCCGGCTCCCGGATCGTCTCGGTCGTCGCGGCAAACCGGTCGAGCACCTCGGACCTCATGCGGAAACCGAGTCTAGACCCGCGTACTAGACTCGCCCATGGCCCCACGTCCCGTCACGCTCTTCACCGGCCAGTGGGCCGACCTGCCGATCGAGGATCTCGCTGCCAAGGCCGGCGGGTGGGGCTTCGACGGCCTGGAGCTCGCCTGCTGGGGCGATCACTTCGAGGTCGACAAGGCGCTCGCCGACGAGGGCTACTGCCGCTCGCGACAGGAGATCCTGGAACGGAACCACCTGAACGTCTTCGCGATCGGCGCGCACCTCGTCGGGCAGGCCGTCTGCGATCGCATCGACGAGCGCCACCGCGCCATCCTGCCGCCCGAGGTGTACGGCGACGGCGAGTCCGAGGGCGTCCGGCGGCGCGCCGCAGAGCGGATGAAAGACACCGCCCGCGCGGCGGCGAGGCTCGGGATCCGGCAGGTGAACGGCTTCACGGGCTCGCCGATCTGGCACCTGATCTACTCGTTCCCGCCGAACGACTTCACCGCGATCGAGCGCGCGTACCATGACTTCGCCGAGCGCTGGAGCCCGATCATGGACGTGTTCGACGCGGAAGGAGTCACGTTCGGGCTCGAAGTGCACCCGACCGAGATCGCCTACGACTTCGTCACGACGCGCAGGACACTCGCCGCGATCGACAACCGCGAGGCATTCGGGATCAACCTCGACCCGAGCCACTTCGCGCACCAGTTCCTCGACACGGCGCAGTTCGCGCTCGAGTTCGCGAGCCGCATCTACCACGTCCACGTGAAGGACTCGAAGAAGCGTCTCGACGGACGCCGCTCGATCCTCTCCTCCCACCTCAACTTCGGCGAGGAAGAGCGCGGCTGGGACTTCGTCTCACCAGGCCACGGCGACGTCGACTTCGAGGAGCTCTTCCGTGCGCTGAACCGGATCGGCTACCACGGGCCGCTCTCGATCGAGTGGGAGGACAGCGGCATGGACCGCGACTGGGGAGCACCCGACGCGCTCGCCTTCGTGCGCAAGACCGACTTCTCGCCGTCGGAGATCGCCTTCGACGCGGCGATGCAGAAGGCCGCGACAGATCCCGGGTGACGCTCCCTCCCCCAGGAGGGGGAGAGAGCAAACGCGGAACAACCGATAGCACAAGTATGCGGCGTTACGTGCTGTACGCGGCCACAGCGGCTCCGATCGCGGCTTATTGCGCGATCGACTCTCCGATCGTCAAGGCGGCGCTCGTCATCGCGGTGTCCGTCGGAGCGACAGGCGTTGCAGTCCGTGGGGCTCGCGCACGTACGAGAAGTCGCACCCACCTCCTGGTCGTCCTCGCACTCGCCCTATGGGCGGCGGCGTGGATCGGCTGGGAGGCGACGATTCTCGCGACGGGCGCGCCTCCGACGCCGTCGTCGCTCGTCAACCTGCTGTTCCTCGGCGGAACCAGCGCGCTCGTTGTCGCGCTCGTGGCCGCGCTGTGCCGCCGCGAGCAGAGCCTCGTCGGCCTGCTCGACGTGTCGACGATCGCAGCGTCGCTCCTCGTCGTTGCCTGGGTGTGGTTCCTCCAGGACTACACAACGTTGTCGGACACCACGACGTTGTCGCTGCCGGTCTTCGGGCGGGTGGTCCAGATCGCCTACGGCGTGCTCGACGTCCTGCTGGTGGCGGCGGCCCTGCGCTCGCTGATGGCGCCTCGCCGGCACGCCGGTGACGGCTTGGTGCTCGCGGCCGCGGCGGGGGCGCTCGTCGTATCCGATCTCCTCTGGAACTGGGCGACGCAGGTCGGAACCTACGCCCCAGGCTCGTGGGCCGACGCCGGCTGGCTCGTCTGGGCGGTGCTCGGAGCCTACGCGGCCCGGAACTGGCCACACGACGCGGCGGCGGGGGTCGGCGGCCGGCGGCAGATCCGCCGTCACAGACTCGGGCGTATCGCGCTGCTCTCGGCGTCGGCACTCGTGTGTCCCACGGTGCTCGCGGTCGATGTCCTCACCGGCAACACCGTCGATGAGGCAACGCTCGTCGTCGGCGGAGCCGTGATCGCTCAGCTCGTGATCGCAGGTCTCGCTGTGCTCCTGCGTCAGACGACCGCGTTCCATGCTCGGGCGGGCGAGATCGCGTCGCTCGTAGACGCAACAGAGGACGCCGTCTTCGGAACGACGCCCGACGGGATCATCACGAGCTGGAACCACGGCGCAGAGCTCATCTACGGCTGGACGGCATCCGAGATCCTCGGCAAGCCGCTCGAGATGATGGTGCCGCCGGACACCCGCGGCGCGGTCGCGCACTCGATGCGGCAGCTCGCCCTGGGAACGACGGCGATCCGCCACCAGGCCGCCGGCCTTCATCGTGACGGACACGAGCTCGACGTCGACTTGACCGTCTGCCCGGTGTTCGCCGCCGGGCGGCTCGTCGCCGTCTCGACCGTGGCGCGTGACATCTCCGAGGCCGTCAAGGCCAAAGCGGAGCGCGAGCGGCTGCTCGGCGAGCTGGCGGAACAGAACGAGCGGTTGCGCGAGCTCGATCGTCTCAAGGACGAGTTCGTCGCGTCGGTCTCGCACGAGCTGCGAACACCGCTGACGTCGATCCGCGGCTATCTCGAGCTGATTCGGGACGACCAGGTGCTCGACGAGGAGCACGAGGAGATGCTCGGAATCGTCGACCGGAACGCGGAGCGCCTGCTCGGCCTCGTGAACGACCTACTCTTCGCGGCGCGGGTTGCCGCCGGCGAACAGGTCAGCCTCGCGCTGCAGGATCTCGATCTCGCCGACATCGTCACGGAGGCGGCCGCCGCCGCCGCGCCGCGCGCTGAGAACGGCGGCGTGCTGCTCGCGGTCGACGCGCCGCCGTCACCGATGCAGGGCGACGCGATGCGGATCGGTCAAGTCGCCGACAATCTCATCTCGAATGCGATCAAGTTCACGCCCCCAGGAGGAACGGTGCGCGTCCTCCTCTCTCCCGGAGACGACGACGTCGCGCTCACGATTTCGGATTCGGGCATCGGCATCGCCGACGACGAGCAGTCCGACCTGTTCTCGCGGTTCTACCGAACAAAGGCCGCAACGAAGGGCGCGATCCAGGGAACGGGGCTCGGCCTCGCGATCGCGAAGTCGATCGTCGAGGCCCACGGCGGCACGATCACGTTCGAGAGCACCGCCGGCGTCGGAACGACGTTCGTCGTCACCCTGCCGCGCACACCGTTTGGGGTCGCGGGCGATCTGCCCGATCGCAACCACGCGGCTGTACCTCGCGCTCGCGGGTAAGCCCTCCGGCGAGCCGGGATCTTGACTCGCGGCACCGCCGATGCGACCCTCGCCGAGAGAGATGGGACGCACGCCCGAGCCTGAGCCGTCCGAGCAGGGCACCGCCACTCCGCGCGGACTTGCGTGGGCGCACGCGACCGAGGAAGTCCGGCTCGCGATGGGCTGGAACGGCGGCGTCAGCCTCGCGGTCTGGATGGGCGGGGTCGCCGTCGAGCTGGACGAGGCGCGGCGTAAGGTCCCGGGCTCCACGAGCCACGAAGCCGGTGATACGGCGTCGCTCTACCAGGCGCTCTGCACGGCATTCAACCGTCGCCTCGTGATCGACATCCTCACCGGTGCCAGCGCCGGCGGTCTCAACGGCGCGCTCCTCGCCGGCGCAATAGCTCACAGGAGGCCCCTGACCACCGGGTACCTGCGCGGTAGGTGGCTCCAGATCGGCGACTTCGGCCAGCTGCTCCAGCCGCTCGAGAACCGCAAGCCGACGTCGATCATGCAGGGAGACCTCTTCCTGGAGCGAATGCGCGAGACCTTCGTAGGCCTGCTCGGGACGGAAGACCCGCCGGCCCCGAAAGACGAGACCGCGGTTCCGGTGCTGCTCGACGTCCAGGTCACGAACGTGATGGGAGAGGAACGGTACTTCGTCGACGACTGGGGACGGCCGTTCTACGCGTTCGAGTACCGCGCGCCGGTCCAGTTCCGTGACTGGGGGCACTACAAGGCCGACTCT
This sequence comes from Gaiellaceae bacterium, assembly GCA_041499745.1. GTDB lineage: Bacteria > Actinomycetota > Thermoleophilia > Gaiellales > Gaiellaceae > Palsa-739. The sequence goes on along the minus strand of JBGQKY010000051.1, from coordinate 2,729 downwards.
CTCGCGATCGCCGCGCGGGCCTCGGCGTCGTTCCCAGCGGCCTTCGAGCCGGTGCAGATCACCGACGCCTCGGAGCCGCCCCTGGTGGAAGCGCGCTCGACCTGGGCGATAGACGGAGGGCTCATGGAGAACGCTCCCATCCGGCAGGCGATCGAGCTGATCCCCCTGCGGGGTGCCTCGGCCCCGGTGAGGCGCTACGTCTGCTACGTCAACGCCGCACCGACCGCGCTCCGGGCGCGAAAACAGATGCCCGAGCCGGGCCTGACGGAGGTCCTGGGCTATGCGATCAATCTCCCGAGGGACGGACGCGTCGTCGATCAACTGAACGCGCTCGACGACGCGAGCCGTCGCGCGGGCCTCACGGCGTCGGTCGGCCTGGACCTGTTGGGTCTCGCCGACCAGGAGCGGCTCGCGCTCGCAACGGCGCTCTTTCCGACGTACCAACGGCGGCGAGCCGCTCTCTCCCTGGAAGAGCTCCTCGGCAAGCGGGGCCGGGGCGGCCCCGGTCGGGCGCGGTCGACCCTCCAGGCGCTCGCAGCCGATGCCGGCGACGCGACCAACCTGGCGAGCGGTGCAGCACGGTTGCCGTGGACACCCGGGCAGCCCTCGGACATGTTCCTTCCGCTCGATGATCCGTCGGCCTGGCGTTGGGGGGTCCGCACGGCACAGCGCGTCGTCCAGCTCGAGCTCGACATTCTCCGCGCCGCGCTCCTCGACACGCGGACGGCCGCTGCCGCCGATGCGATCTTCGAGGGCCGCGGTCCGATGGACGAGGCGTTCGCTCAACTCGAGGTCCAGCGCGCGAGCTTCCTCGACGCGAGCGGCGAGGTCGCCCGCGCGGTGCTCGGTCTCACTCGACCGACGACGGCCTCACGCGAGCGCGCGCTCGCAAAGCTCTGGCCCGCCTCGGCCGGCGCAGCGGCGGAGGCACGCGCCTGGGTCAAGATTGCGACAACGGCCCTCCACGCAACACTTCGCAAACTGGCCGAGCTCGGTGAGACAACGGAGAGAGCCACGCTCTTCGCGCCGGGTCGAGCCGAAGGCGAAGCGACGCAGACGGTGCCGCCGCTCGAGGCAGAGCTCTCGGAGGAGGCTTTTCAGGCATTCGTCGCCCGCGCCCTCGAGGTCGAAGTGATCCGCCGCTCGTTCGCAGACGATCTCGACATCGAATCGGCACAGACGCTCCACGTCGCGCAAATCACGCCGCAGATCGAGTGCCCGCTCCTCGACCTCGGCCGCGCGGGCGGCCCTCGGTCTCCGGCCGGCGACTCCTCGGAGCGGAAGTCGATCGGCCCGACGGCGACGAAGGACAAGCTGTGCGGGATCCGCCTCGCCCACTTCGCAGGCTTTTACCGTCGCTCCTGGCGCGCCAACGATTTCATGTGGGGCCGTTTCGACGGGGCTGCGTCAATCGCCCGCCTCATGATCGACGTCGACCGCGCGCGCGCGATCGCAGACACCTGCGGCCCCGAGCAGGAGCTGCCGTGGGAGGTGCTCGCAAACGCGGTCTTCCCGGCCGGCGCGAGCGAGGCAGACGGCGATCGCAAGGGGCTGATCGAAGAGCTCGTCCCGGGCGAAGGAGACCTCAAGGCTCGCCTCGAGACGGCGTTGAAGAAGGACCTGCTCAGCGGGGACGGAGAGCTCGCGCGCGCGATCGTCGCGCGGGCGTTGCAGTACGAGATCGCGCGCACGGAGATCGGCCAGATCGTGCAAGCGGCCAAGGACGACCACGCCGACGGAGCAGTGAAGTACAAGCTCCCCTGGCCGGCCGACGGATCGCTCAACGAGATGATCAAGGCGCTCCGCAACGGACGCGGCAAGACGTCGCTGCCCGGCCTCCTGGGAGCGGACGACCGCGACGAAGGCACGAGCACGCTCGCGCTGCGCACCTTGTCCCAGACACTGCTCGTCGCAGTCGCCGCACTCAGCGGCAGCCTGCCACTGGCGCGAATACTGCAACCGACGCGCGTCCCGCTCCTGGCCGTCCGCGGCACGACGGCCCGCCGGCCGCTCGACCGTCTCGCGGTCGTTGCGGGATTCACGGGCGCCTCCTGGTACGTCACCGCGCGCCTGCTCGCCCTCATCGCCGGAACGACTAGCCCTGACCGCGTGAGCGACAACGGCAAGGTCCCGCTCAACGCGCTCTGGACGGCGCCCGTGCTCGCTTACTGGGTCGGACTCCTCGCGGTGCTCGGCGTCTTCGGGGTGCCTGCCCTCCGCGTCTTTCGGACGCGACGAATCGGTCGTGGCGCGGCCCAGGCCGCGTGGGCACTCGGACTGATCGGCGCCGGTGGAATCGTCTTCTTCGTCGAGGCCGTCATCCGCCGCGGCATGAGCGAGGCGCTCACGACCTGGAGCGCGCCCCAGTTCGCACCGGCCGGGATTCTCGGAACCGTGGCGGTCGTCGGCGGCCTCCACGCCGCGTCGAGCTCGGGCGTCTTCCTGCGGATCACCGGCGTCCTCCACAAGCCGCTCAAGAGCTGGGTCGCTCCGACCTCGATTCTCCTCGGGGCAGTTGGCGCAACACTTGCGGTCTACGCCGCCAAGAACGGGCTTCCCCATAGCTGGCCCGACGATGGGTGGTCGCGGGTCGCCGTCGTCCTTGCCGGAGTCGCGCCCCTCCTCTCGCTCGCCTACGTCCGAATCTGGGCCGGCTGGAAGCAGCCCGGCTAGTGATGTGGCCGGTAACGTTGCCCGGTTCCTGGGTCGCGAGCACCAAGCGATGGAAG
>JBGQKY010000050.1:0-15860 GCA_041499745.1 Gaiellaceae bacterium | reverse complement strand
TGGTGATCTCCAGCTCGTCGCCTATGAGGCGCTCGTCGATCCCAGCTCGGTTGCCGTCGCGCCCGTTGCTCCCTACTCGGCTGGTGGTCGGCTTTTCGAACAGGAAGGCGATCAGCTTTCCATCGACCCCGGGGACGGCTGAACGTGGCGAAGTTGGCACAGAGCTGCAAGAGACTTGCGCGCACTCCGGCGGCATCGTTGAAGCGGTGGAGTCTGAGCGCCCCTTCGCCCGAGACTCATCATGCGTCGTGTGTCAAGTCCTGCCTTACGGTGCCTGTGACTTCCACCATTCCCTGAATCGACCGGATAGTGCGCGCGCAGTGGTGTATTGGAGCTCCGCAGGAACAAGTGACCAGCCCCTCTCGGTGTGTACGCACGAGGCACCGGAGAGGTACAGCCCGCAGCCTCGCGGCGCACAGAAGTCCTCGCGATAAGCGACTTGTTGGGTTGCGGTAGTAGATGTGCGGTGGGCGAGCGTACTCTCGGAGTGTCAGTGAGGGACGCAAGCTGGCTTCGGAGGCGATACGACGCGCTCGGTGCTGCCCGCCCCCGCGGCTTGCTGAAACAACTCGCGCCGCGGGTACGTCAGAGACCGTCCGGGTGCGCGTCGTCCGCCTAGTGCCGATCCCGGTAGACGGTTGGTAGACGAGGCAAAAACCGAAGGTCAGCTGAGAGGCCTTCAATGCCCGCCAGCCCGCTTTCGAAGCGGCCTCTCGTGGATGCCCCCGACCGGAATCGAACCAGTGCACGCGGTTTAGGAAACCGCTGCTCTATCCACTGAGCTACGGGGGCTTTTGGCTCAACCAAGCCGTTCGCGAGGCTGAGTGATCTATCCACTGTAACCTGGGCTTGTCGGCGCTTCACGTTCGGCGACGCGCTCTCTGCGGGGCAGCGGGTGCAAGTCCAATCTTGTCGGCGCATGGCTTTCTCAGCCGACTGCCTCCGCGCGGCGGGTGACTAGAGTCACCAAGGTCCCCGCCGCGCGTGTGCCGTTCCGGCGCCGTCAGGAGACGATCAGCGTGCCGTGCATGCCGGCGTCTTCGTGGCCCGGTACCGAGCAGTAGTAGTTGTACTTGCCAGGCTTCAGCGTGACGAAGAACGACGTCGTCGAACGGCTGACGATCTTGCTGTGCCCGAGTTCCAGTTCGCCCTTCTCGACATTGACGTTGTGCCGGAGCGCCGAGCGGTTCAGAAAGACGATCTTGATCCTTCCTGCGTGGCTGCGGACGAGTTTTTGGTCGTACTGCAGACCCGAAACCGGGGCGCTCAAGTGGACGACGTTCAGAGTCTTGGCAGTCGCTGTCGAAACGGCTGCCATGGCAAGAACGCCGGCGGCGGCGAGGGCGAGTAGAACTTTGCGCATTCGGTATCCCTTCATCTGCTGGCTTGGCACGGCAGCCGTGACGGCCGCCGTCTCGGAGCGCATAGGAGCAGAGTGAGATGAAGCTCTCATGAACGGCCTCGCGACTCAGGTGTGAAAGGTCTCCACTGCTCTATCCACTGAGCGACGGGTGCGCTACGGCACACGGTATCGTCTGCGTATGGCTGTGACCCCACGGTCTTTGCGCTGGGAGGAGCTGTTCGCGGCGCGGACACGCGGCGGGGCGGGCGATGGAATCGCCATGATCCTCGGCTTCCTCGGCAACCCCGACCTGATCTCCTTCGCCGGCGGCTTTCCCGACCCGGCTACGTTCCCCGCCGACCGCGCAGCCGCGCTTCTTGAGGAACTCGCCGGTGCCGGCGACACCTCGGCGTTCCAGTACGCGCCGACGAACGGCCTCGCGGGCACGCGCGACGCGATCGCCTCCCGGCTCGAGACGTTGCAGGGCGCACGACCCCGGGAAGACGAGCTGCTCGTGACGAGCGGCGGGATCGAGGCGCTGGAGCTCGTCGCGAAGTCGTTCCTCGACCGGGGCGACACCGCCGTCGTCGAAGGCCCGACGTATCTCGGCGCGATCATGGCGTTCCGCGGCTTCGAGGCGGACGTGGTTGCGGTGCCGCTCGACGCCGACGGGCTCGACGTCGACGATCTCGCCGGCAGGCTCGCGGCGGGCTTGCACCCGAAGCTCCTCTACACGATCCCGGATCATCAGAACCCGGCCGGCGTCACGCTGTCGGCCGAGCGCCGCACTGCGCTCGTCGAGCTCGCACGCCGCTACGGCTTCCTGATCGTCGAGGACGTCGCCTATCGCGAGCTCGCGTTCGACGGCTCGGCGCTCGCGAGCCTTTGGAGCCTTGCGCCTGACGTCGTCGTGCAGGCCGGGACGACGTCGAAGACGTTCTTTCCCGGCGTCCGGCTCGGCTGGGCGGCAGGACCCGCGGAGGTCGTCGCGCAGCTCGTCTCGGCCAAGCAGAACACCGACCAGTGCGCCGGCGCGCTCGGCCAGCGGCTCTTCGAGGAGTACGTCCGCCGCGGCTGGATCGACGAGCAACTCGAAAGGTCGCGGGCGCTCTACGCACGCCGCTGCGAGCGTCTGCTCGCAGCGCTGGAGCGAACGATGCCCTCCGAGGTTGATTGGACACGCCCGAGCGGCGGCTTCTTCTCGTGGCTCACGCTTCCGGTCGATGCAGCCGAGCTCGCGCGGCGCGCAGTCGACGACGGCGTCGCGGTCGTGCCCGGCGCGGCCTTCTTTCCGGACGGCAGAGGCCGGGCGAACCTGCGCCTCTCCTTCAGCAATGTCGACGACGAGCTGATCGACGTCGGCATCGGGCGCCTTGCGCGCCTCGTCGGCGCACGGGCCTGACGAGCCCATACCCTTACCCCGTGCCGGGCGCTTGGGGGAGAGTGACGATGCTTGCCGTTTGCGGCGCAGCGACGCTCGCCGTGCCGTTGTTGACTCCCCGCGCGTCGGCGTACAGCTGGCCTCTGCGGCCGTTCAACAAGATGCACGCGATCCGAGGCGCGTTCGATGATCCGCGTTTCCACCTCGACGCCGAGGGCGAGCTCTCGGCGTTCCACTTCGGCGTCGACATCGTGGCGCGTGACGGCACGCGCGTCTACGCCGTCGCGCCGGGCTTCGTCCGAGCCCGCCGCACCGACATCACGGTCCGGCGGCGAGACGGGAGGGCGTTCGGCTACTGGCACGTCCGACCCGTCGTGCACACCGGCCAGCATGTTCACGCGCACCAGCTTCTCGGCTACATCCTGCCCGGTTGGGGGCACGTGCACTTCGCCGAGGCCTTCCGCGGCGTGTACCGGAACCCGCTCCGGTCGCGCGCGCTCACGCCGTTTCGAGATCGAACGCCGCCGACCGTTGCGTCGATCGGCCTGCTCTCGGAAGGCGCCGCGGTCTCGACGTCACGTGTTCGCGGCACGGTCGACATCGAGGCCGAGGTCTACGACACGCCGCCCGTCCTTCCGCGCCCGCCGTGGGAAGTTGCTCGCCTGACACCCGCGTTCATCTGGTGGAGGCTCCTCAGCGGAGGTGCCTCCGTCGCGGACTGGAACCTCGCCGTCGATTTCCACTACGCACTCATGCCCGCGAGCCTGTACGACGTGATCTACGCGCCCGGCACCTACCAGAACAAGGCGCACCGTCCCGGCCACTACCTCTTCTGGATCGCACATGGGCTCGACACGACGGGCCTCGCCGACGGGCCCTACCGGCTGGAGGTGCTGGCGGTCGACACGCGGGGGAACGAGGGCACGGGAACGCTCGACTTCACGGTCGCAAACGGCGCGCCCCCGGTGGCTCCGAGCTTCGCTCCCGGAATCTGGACGCGCTGGCGGCGGCCGGCCTAGTCCGCTATGGACTAGGACGCCTGCGACCAGTCACCGGCGAGCGTCCGCGCGCGCAGGTCGAGGCCCGTCACCTATTCGCCGCAGGCGCGGCAGGTGTGGACGAGGTCGAGATCCTCGCCGCAGCTGTGCGTGAACGCGACCGTCGCCTCCGCCGCCCAGCGCTCTCCCCACTGCGCGAGGCTCAGCAGCACCGGTCGTAGCTCGTTTCCGGCTTCGGTCAGGTGGTACTCGAAGCGAACAGGGTGATCGTGGTACTGGCGCCTCTCGACCACGCCCGCAGCTTCGAGGCGCCGGAGGCGGCTCGTCAGGATGTCCCGCGGGGCGCCGGTGTTCTTCGCGATCGCGTCGAAGCGGTGGACGCGGAAGGCCAGCTCGCGGATCACGAGCAGCGACCACTTCTCGCCGAGCACGTTCAGGGCGGCTGCCACGGTGCAGGGGCGAGGGCTCGATTCGGCCATATCCGTAGTGTGCCAGAGAGAGTTGACTTTTCCAACCCTATAGGGTAGGTTTTTCCAACTCGCTATGCACACCCGCCTGATCAAACCCAAGCACGGCCCGACGCTTCTCGTGCGGCCCCTGCGCCACGGGGACGTGCGGACGGTGCTGGCGGTCTTCGAGCGCCTCGGCGACCAGTCCCGGCGCGCCCGCTTCAACGGCCCGAAGCCCTGTCTGTCTCGGGACGAGCTGCGGAAGCTTGCGACGATCGACTCGAGCCACCACGCGCTTGTCGCGTACGTCGAAGGAGACCCCCATCCGGTCGCGATCGCGCGCCTCGTGCGCTCGGGCCACGACAGTGCGGAGATCGCCTTCGCGGTCGCGGACTCCTACCAGCACCGCGGCATCGGCTCTGCGCTTGCGGCGGAGCTGCTCGCCGACGCACGGGCAGCCGGCATCGCGGAGGTCACGGCCGTTGCGAGGAACGACAACCCCGCCGCCCTCGCGCTCCTCCGCCGCACAGCGAACGTGCTCGACGTCAGCCTCGAAGGCCCCGAGCTCTCGATTCGCGCGGCAATCGCGTAACGTTCGGCGCGTGAGCGCGGTCGATCTGAGAGGCGTGCTCGCCGCAGCCGGCGACGAGCACGAACGCTGGGGCCGGACGATCAATCCGCAGTTCGTGCGCGTGCTGCGGACGATCGGCTTCGACCGGACGTGGTCCCGCGCCGAGGGCGCGTACCTTTTCGACGAGGACGGCAACCGCTACCTCGACATGCTCGGCGGCTTCGGGATGTACAACGTCGGCCGCAACAACCCGCGCATCCGGTCGGCGCTGATCGAGGCGCTCGAGCTCGAGACACCCGGCTCGGTGCAGCTCGGCGTCACGGCGCTTCCCGGGTTGCTTGCCGAGGCGCTGCTCGCGCGGGCGCCTGCACGGCTCGAACGCGTCCTCTTTACCAGCTCCGGCACCGAGGCGGTCGAGGCCGCGCTGAAGCTCGGCCGCGCGGCGACGAAGCGCACGCGCGTGCTCTCGGCCGAGCACGGCTTCCACGGCCTCACGCTCGGCTCGCTCTCGGCGAACTCGAACAGCGAGTTCACCTCGCGTTTCGGGCCGCTCCTGCCCGGCTTCGGCCGCGTGCCGTTCGGCGACCTAGACGCGCTCGAGCAGCAGCTGCGCAGCGAGGACGTCGCGCTCTTCCTTGTCGAGCCGATCCAGGGGAAGGGCGTTCACCTCCCGCCGCCCGGCTACTTCGAGGGCGCACAGGTGCTGTGCCGGAAGTACGGCACGCTCTTCTGTGTCGACGAGGTGCAGACCGGCTTCGGCCGCACGGGCAAGATGTTCGCGTTCGAGCACTGGGGGCTCGAGCCCGATCTCGTCCCGGTCGCGAAGTCGCTCTCCGGCGGCTACGTGCCGGTCGGCGCGCTGCTCATGTCGCGACGGGTGCACGAGGCCGTCTACGACTCGATGGAGAATGCGTTCTCGCACGGTTCGACCTTCGCGCCGAACGAGCTGGCCATGGCCGCGGGACTCGCGACGCTGCACGAGCTCGACGAGCAGGACCTCGTCGGGCACACGGCCCGTCTCGGCGACCACCTGCTCGAGCGCACCCGTCCGCTCGTCGATGAGTTCGAGGTCGTGCGCGACGTGCGCGGCCTCGGACTGATGTGGGCGATCGAGTTCGGTGAGCCCGCCTCGTCGGGCCGTCTGTCGTGGCGGATGATCGAGAAGATGCAGCCGGGCCTCTTCGCTCAGCTCGTCGTCGTGCCGCTCTTCTCCGAGCATCGCATCCTCAGCCAGGTCGCCGGGCACAAGCTGGCCGTGCTCAAGGTGCTGCCGCCGCTTCCGATCTCCGAGCAGGACGTCGACGACTTCGTCGAGGCGCTCACGGCGACGATCGCCGGGGCGCAGCGCATGCCGCGCTCGCTGACGCGCTTTGCGCTGACGGCTGCCGGAATCCGCTAGAGGTCGGCGACGTCGATGTGGCGGGCGGCGATGCAGTCGCTCGCCCACCGGTCCGCGATCTCGACCACCCGGTCGCACATTGTGCCGGCGTCGTCTGCGTCGAGGTCGCGCTCGACCTCGATCACGACCTGGTGGATCGAGACCTCGACGGTGCCGCCGAACTCGTGACGTTGCTCCGCGACGATGGAGAACGAGTCGAGTTGCTCGTGGAGCGCGCGGGCGAGATCGTCGATCTCGGCCGGCGTGGCGTGACGGCCGGCGAACAGGCCGAAGTTGACGCGCACCTCGAGCGCCGGCGGGTCGTGCTCCCTGACGCAGAAAGCGAGTACGGGCTCCACTAGCCCTCGCGGGGTTCCCATCGAAACTTCAACGCCGCGACGACCAATCCGGTTGCGCCCCAGGCGGCGAGGACGCCGATTGCCGCCGGTTTCGACCAAATGGCATGCCCGCGCAAATACACGGCGTTCATGATCTCGATGAAGTACTTCAGAGGCAGCACGTCGCCGACGGCGCGCAGGAATGAGGGGTAGTGCCGCGTCGGGCCGAACGACCCGGTGAGAAACGCCATCGGCAGCAGGACGAAGTTCACGACCGCCGACGAGCCGTCCATCGAGCGGATGAACGATGCGGTGGCGACTCCGAGTGCCGCGAACGCGACCGCGCCGAGCACGACCGCGATGACCAATGAACCGACCGCGCTCGGAAACGGCGTCCCGTAGAAGAGGCGGCCGATGACGAAGAGCGCGATCGTCTGCATCGTGAAGACGGTCAGCGTCGACACGAGCGTTGCGGCGACGTACGTCTGCGCCGGCAGCGGGGTTGCCCGCTGCCGCTTGAGGATTCCGAGCTCTCGGCGCACGACGAGCTGGATCGCGAGACCCGCGAACGCGGTGTTCGCGCAGCCGTAGCCGATCAGCCCGGCGAGCAGCGCCTGCGGCGCGGGCACGCCGTAGATCGTCCCGCTGTAGATCGAGCCGAGCAGGACGAAGAGCAGCAGCGGGAAGATGAAGATGAAGAACGCGGCCTCCTTGGTCCGCCAGAAGACGAGCTGTTGATAGCGAACCTCGTGGAGCAAGATCCTCACTCCGCTTCCTCCTCGACGAGCGAGAGGTAGACCTCTTCGAGTGTCGGCCGGCGCACCTCGAGGCGCTCGAGCTCCTCGCCGCGCCCGAGCGCGTCCGCCGTCAGCTCGTTCAGGATGCGGGTCGGCTCTCCCGTGCGGATGAGGATCTCCTCGCCGGCGCGTCGGTAGCGGATCTCGACTTCGAGGTCGGCCGTTGTGAGCTCGCGCGGGGTTCCGATCCTCACGATGACACCCTCACGCATCACCGCGACGCGGTCGGCGAGCTGCTCCGCCTCGTCGAGGTAGTGCGTTGTCAGCAGCACGGTCTTGCCGAGTGAGCGCAGCGAGCGGATCATCTCCCACGCTGCGCGGCGCGCCGCCGGGTCGAAGCCCGTCGTCGGCTCGTCGAGGAAGACGAGATCGGGATCGCCGACGAGCGCGATGCCGAGGTCGAGCCGGCGCTTCTGTCCGCCGGAGAGCGTCTTCACGCGGGCGTTGCGCTTGTCCACGAGCCCGACGAGCTCGATCACCTTGTCGACGTCCCGCGGCCGAGCGTAGTAGCCGGCGAACACCTTGTGCGTCTCGCGCACGGTGAGCGTCGGCCAGAGCTCGGAGTGCTGAAGCACGACGCCGATGCGCTCCCGAAACTCGCGGCCCGGCCGCTGCGGGTCGTGGCCGAGCACCGTGACCTCGCCTGCGTCCCGCGTCCGGTAGCCCTCGAGGATCTCGACTGTCGTCGTCTTCCCGGCGCCGTTCGGACCGAGTAGCCCGAAGACCTCGCCCTCGGCGATGTCGAAGTCGACGCCGCGCACCGCTTCGAGCTCCCCGTAGGTCTTCCGCAGTCCGCGGACGGAGATCGCGGTCACGTGCCGTCGAGCTCCACGAGCGCGTGGCCGCACGGCGGGAATGCCGGCTCGTCGCCGCCCGTCAGCACCGCGACCGCGCGGCCGCAGTCGGGCTGGTGGCCGACCACGAGCACCGTCTCGCCGCGGCCGGCGGCCGCATGGCGCACGTCGAGCGGTGTCGCGCCGGGCGCGAGCCGCTCGTCCACCTCCGGCTCGCCGAGGCCGAGCGCGCGCGCCGTCTCGCGGGCGCGGAGCAGCGGGCTCGACACGACGGCGTCGGGCTCGACACCCTGCTCGCGCAGACGCCGGCCGAGCTCCCTCGCCTGCTTTTTGCCGGCGGGCGTGAGCGTCCGCAGCTCGTCGGGCTCCCCCGGCTCGGCCTCTGCGTGACGAACGATCAGGAGCCGCATCGGGGCCCCAGCTTATGCGCCCGAGCGATGAGAAGCCCGTGCCTGCCATACGGCTCTCGTTAGGCTGGCTTCGTGGCCGGGTTCCGCTACGTCGTGTGCGACGTCTTCACCGACACGCCGCTCGCGGGCAACCAGCTCGCGGTCTTCACCGATGCCCGTGAGATCCCCGAGGACCGGCTCCAGCCCCTGGCCCGGGAGATGAACTTCTCGGAGACCACTTTCGTCTATCCGCCGGAGGCCGACGGCCACGTGAAGATGCGGATCTTCACGCCGGCGGCCGAGGTTCCGTTCGCCGGCCACCCGACTCTGGGCACGGCCTTCGTGCTGGCTGGGCCGCTCCAGCTGATCGAGATCCGCCTGGAGACCGGACGGGGAACGGTGCCGGTCACCCTCGAGCGCGAGGGCGCGCGGATCAGCTTCGGGCGGATGGAGCAGCCGCTCCCGACCGTCGAGCCGTTCGCGCACGCCGACGCACTGCTGGCGCTCCTCGGCGTGTCATCCGAGTTGCCGGTCGAGCTCTACGACAACGGTATCCGGCACGTCTTCGTTGCGCTCGGCTCCGAGGACGAGGTCGCAGCGCTCGCGCCCGACACGCAGCGTCTGGCGACGCTCGGCCCGTACGGCATCAACTGCTTCGCGGGCGAGGGATCGCAATGGAAGCTGCGCATGTTCGGCCCGGGGCTCGGTGTCGCGGAGGATCCCGCGACCGGATCGGCGGCCGGGCCGCTCGCGCTGCACCTCGCGCGGCACGGCCGCGTCGCGTTCGGCGACGAGATCGAGATCGTGCAGGGCGTCGAGATCAAGCGCCGGTCGGTGCTCTACGCCCGAGTGCACGGGAGCGTCGACTCCGTCGAGCGGATCGAGGTCGGCGGCTCGGCGGTGGTCGTCGCCCGCGGGGAGTTCCGCTTCTGACGCGCATCGCAATCACCGGGCCGAGCGGCAGCGGCAAGACGACGCTCGCGGTCGAGCTCGCGCGCACGCTCGGCATCCGCCACGTCGAGATCGATGCACTGCATCACGGGCCCAGCTGGGAGTCGTGCGGTGCCGAGGCGCTGCGCGAGCGCGTGCTCGCGGCGATCGAGGGGGACGGCTGGGTGACCGACTCGCTGTACCACCACATGCTCGGGAGTCTCGTCTCGGACCGCGCGGAGACGATCGTGTGGCTCGATCTTCCCGTGCCGATCGTCATGTGGCGTCTGCTGAGGCGGAGTCACGTGCGCAAACGGGACGGGATCGTGCTCTGGAACGGCAACGTCGAGCCGGGCTGGAACGACTTGCGACGCTCCCTGATCTGGCCTGCGCTCAGGCGCGCTTTCGAGAACCGGCGCGCGTTCCCCGAGTATTTCGCGCATTGCCAGGTTCACCGGCTGCGCTCCGACTCCGAGGTGCGCGCGTTCCTTCAGTCGATCCAGGCGACGGCGACGATGTCGCTGAGCTCGAGCCCGACCGCGCGCCAGAAGACGCCGCCGTTGGCCGAGACGTAGAGCCGGTTGCGCGCAGCGTAGAGCATGCGGTCGGGATCGTCTTCCGCGATCGCGATCGCGAAGCCCACCGGCAGCCCGCCGCCCGCCTCCTGCCATGTCGCGCCTCCGTCGCGCGAGATCGCAAGTGGCGGCCGCCGGTCGACGATAACGGCGATCGTCGCGCCGGCACGCGCCGCGGCGACGAGGCGAGGGAGCGAGATGTCGGGGGCGTCGGCTCCGGGTAGCTCCGTCCCGGCGCCGAGGATCGCCTCTTCGTCGACGTCGACGAGCACGACGCCGTCGACCGTCTCCACGGCGGCGATCACGGCCCCTGCCCCAGCAAGAGCGCCGCCACGAGCGCCGTCGCTCGCCGTGCCGCCGAAGCAGGCGCGTGGCCGTCCGCGCGCGCTGCGAGGTACGAGATGCCGAAGGCGTCGCCCGCTCCGGTCGGGTCGACTTCGCCTTCCAGTGTCCGAGCGGGAATCTCCTCCGGCCGGCCGTGCACGAACACGACCGAGCCGGCTCCGCCTCGTGTCAGGATGATCTCCGGGATGCCGAGCTCGGTCAGCGGCTCGAGCACGCGTGCTTCCTCCTCCGACACCTTGAGGATCGACACGTGCCGGAGCAGGTCGGCGTCGTAGTCGGCGTCGAGCGTCAGCGGCCCGAGCTGCCGGGCGCGGACCAGCCCTTGCCCGTCGAGCAGCAGCCGCCGGCCCGAGCCGAGCCGTTCGAGGGCTGCCGCGTCGAAGTCCCCCCGCAGAAGCGGTGCGACGTGGAGCCAGTCGACCCGCTGCAGCAAGGTCGACTGCGGCTCGTCCAGGCGCCACGGCTCACCGATCGCCTCGACGGCCATCGTTCGCTCTCCGTCGCGGCTGTAGGAGAACGAGAACGACGTCGTGACGCCGCCCGTCAAGAGCGAGGCGGGCAGCCCGAGCGAGGCGAGCCGGCGATGGAACCGCGCTCGGTCGTCGCCGCCGCACTTCGCGAACAGGGTCGCCTCGTCGCCGAGGAGACGCAGCGCCCGGCCGGCGTACCAGGGAGCGCCGCCGATCCGCGGCGTGCCGCCCGCGACGAGGTCGCGGGACAGATGTCCGATCACAGCGAGCGGCCGCATCGAGCCGGGACACTAGCCCCGTCCGAAGCGCGCGACCACGAGAGCGAGCGCGAAAGCCGCGCCGAAGCTCGGCAGCGAGGCGCCGATGCCGCCGTGCGGGGGGTGCAGGTGCGAGAGCCAGCGCGACCAGAACCCGAGGCTCTGCGTCTGGGCGATCCACTCGTACAGGCCGAAGCCGACGAGCCACGCCCCGATCATCCCGGGCCGCCACGGCGGCCCGCCGAAGATGTGCTCGCGCGTGTAGTGCCGCCCGGCTGCGAGCCAGTCCGCGAGGAGGACGCCGAAAAGCGGCACGAAGAACGCACCGAGCAACAGCAGGAACTGCTGGTACTGCGTGAGGTCGATCTCGAGCGAGATGCTCGTCGCGAGCACGGCGACGACGACGATCAGCAGGCGCTGTGACGCGCGCGGCACGTAGTTCTGAAGCGAAACGGCCGTCGAGTAGATGTTCGCGAACGCCTCGTCCGTCTCGTCGACCGTCAGCGCGAGCAGTGCGAGCACCGAGCCGACACCGCCCGCGGCCACCGTCGTCAGCACGTCGGTCGGTCCCGCGATCGAAGGATGCGAGAGGACGAGGATCGCGCCGAACCCAAACTGGAAGAGCGTCGGCAGGAGGTAGCCGACGCCCGCGCCGACGAACGCCGAGCGAGGGCTGCGCGAGAAGCGTGTGTAGTCCGCCACGAGCGGCACCCACGACACGATGAGTGCGATGACGAGGTCGACGCCGAGCCAGAACGAGCCGCCGCTCCCGCCTTCGTGCCAGAGGCGGCCGAGGTGGCCGTGGTCGATGATCCAGACCGCGAGGTAGGCGACCGACGCGGCCACCGCCCAGATGCCGATCTTGCGCACGAAGCGCCGAACGAAGCCGATTGGGCCGAGCAGCGCGAGCACGAGGCCGAGCGCACCGAATACGAGCTTCCACATCCACACGAGGTGCACGCCGAAGACGCGGTCGGAGAGCGCACCTGCGGCGATCGCGATCACGGTGATCTCGAACACCGACCAGCCGAGACACTGGAGCACGTTCAGTCCTGTGGCGAGGTACGAGCCGCGCTGCCCGAGCGGTGCGCGCTGCAACGCCATCGACGGGACGCGCGCATCGGCGCCGATGAACGCGGCGATGCCGAGCATCGTGTTGCCGAGCACGCCGCCGACGACCGTCGCAAGCAGCGCCTGCTTCAGCGACAGCCCGAGGTACGCGGCCGCGACGAGGACGAGCAGCGAGATGCCGAGGTTCGTCCAGAGGAGGAGGGAGTCGATCGTCCCGAGCACGCGAAGGCGATCCGGGACGGGCTCGATTCCGGAGCTAGGCGTCGTGTCCGTCAACGCGCTCCCTTCGCCGGCATGACCCGGATCAGGTTCGACGGGTGTGATCTCAGCCGTGCGACGCACGGCACCCCGGTGACGGGAGCCTAGCGAAGCGGGGGACACATGGCCCGTTGGGACGCCTTGCGGCGTGGGGGCGAGATTCGGCACACTCGTTGCGTGGAATTGCCGATCGACCGCGCCGACGTTCAGGCGATCGTCATTGGTTTATTCGACGCGAACTGGAAACTCGACAAGATCCTGAGCTACATTGAGGGAGAGGACGATGAAGAAGAAGATGAAGCCGATTCCCCCTGAGATGCAGGCGCGATTCGCGCGTACGATGCGGCTTCTCGAGGAGCGAATCGCCTACCACGAGCGCAAGGCCGCCGAGGAACAGCGCGGCGGTTCCTCGGCTCAGGCATAGCCGAGCTCGAAGAAGCGCCCTTCGTGGGCGATCGCCTGCTCGCGGGTGAGGCCCGACTGCGAGTGCGGCTTCGCGCCGATCGCATCGGCGAAGCGGGTGATCACGTTGAAGGCGGCGGCGACGTACGCAGCGTCACGGAGCGCCTCGCGCGAGACACCCGCGTCAAGCGCACGGCCGGCGTCGAGCTTCTCGGGCTCGAGCGTCATCGTCTCGAGGAAGCGAAGCGTCTCGCGCAACCGCGCGTCGATCGGTGCGGATTCGTAGTCGTCGAGGACGGCGTCGACGAGATCCGGGTCACCGAACGCGTACGACGCGACCGCGCCGTGGGCCTCCGTTCAGAACGGACAGTGATTGCGCACCGACACGAAGGCGGCGAAGAGCTCACGCTCGGCCTCCGTCCACTCCGACGGCCCTTTCATCACCTCCTGGAGCAGCTTCGAGAACGGCGCCCCGAAGAGCTCGGGCCGGTAGCGCAGGGCAAGCGAGATGTCCGAGACCCAGCCGTCGCGCTCGCGGAGCTCGGCGATCTGCGCGAGCGCCTCGGGCGAGTGCTCCAGTGCGACCCTCACTCGAGCGCCTTCAACGCAGCGCGGCGGCGCTCTTCCCCTGCCGCAAGCGAGGCGGCGAGCACGGCTTCGAGCATGACGTCGACCTCGACCCCCTCGATGTCCGCGTCGACGATCCGGTACGCGTGGTGCCGGACCTTCTCGAGCAGCACCGCGAGCTCCGGCGGATCCTCCCCCTGCGCGATCGCCCGCCGCACGTGAACAGGTAACGCACCGGGCGACTCGAGGATCGCGTCCTCGACCCGTTCCCACGCCTGGGCGTAGGGATCAGCCGAGGAGCCGGCGGAGGACGAACCGGAGGATGCCACCGTGCCGAACGTACTCGCGCTCGCGGGGCGTGTCGAGCCTGAGGCGCGCCCGGAATTCCTTGCCGTCGGCCGTCACCGTCACTTCGTGCGCTTCGCCGTTCTCGGCACCGGTGATCGAGAACTCCTCGCGGCCGGTCAGGCCGAGCGTCTCGCGACTCTCACCGGCGAGGAACTGGAGCGGCAGCACGCCCATCATCACGAGGTTCGAGCGGTGGATCCGCTCGTACGACTCCGCGATCACCGCGCGGACGCCGAGGAGGTTCGGCCCCTTCGCCGCCCAGTCGCGCGACGAGCCCGAGCCGTATTCCTTGCCCGCGATCACGATCGTCGGCACGTTCTCCGCGTTGTAGCGCAGTGCGGCGTCATAGATCGTCATCTCCTCGCCGTCCGGCAGATGCGCTGTCCACGTGCCCTCGCTGCCCGGAACGAGCTGGTTCCGCAGGCGGACGTTCGCGAACGTACCGCGCATCATCACCTCGTGGTTGCCGCGACGGGCGCCGTACGAGTTGAAGTCCCTCCGCTCGACACCGTGCTCGGTCAGGTACTTGCCCGCCGGCGAGTCGGGGCGGATCGCACCGGCCGGAGAGATGTGATCGGTTGTGACCGAGTCGCCGAGCACGACGAGCACGCGCGCGCCCTCGATGTCCTGCACGGCGCCGGGCTCGCGCGGCATGCCCTCGAAGTACGGCGGCAGGCGAACGTACGTGGAGCCGTCTTCCCACGCGAAGAGGTCGCCCGCCGGCGTGTCGAGCGCGCGCCAGCGCTCGTCGCCCGTGTAGACGTCGCCGTACGTGCTCCGAAACATCTCGCCGTCGACCGACGCGGTGATCGTCTGGTCGATCTCGGCGGACGTCGGCCACACGTCGCGCAGATACACCGGACCGTCGGTGCCTTCGCCGAGCGGCTCGTTCAGGAGATCGATGTCCATCCTCCCCGCGAGCGCGTACGCGACGACGAGCGGCGGCGACGCGAGGTAGTTCGCCTTCACGTCGGAATGGATGCGCGCCTCGAAGTTGCGGTTGCCGGAGAGCACCGCACAGACGACGAGGTCGCCTTCCGCGACCGCGTCTGCGATCGGCTCCGGCAGCGGGCCGGAGTTCCCGATGCACGTCGTGCAGCCGTAGCCCACGAGGTTGAAGCCGAGCTCGTCGAGGTACCGGTCGAGGCCGGAGCGCCGGTAGTACTCCGTCACGACCTTGGAGCCGGGAGCAAGCGATGACTTCACCCACGGCTTGCGCGTGAGCCCCAGCTCGATCGCCTTCTTCGCGAGCAAGCCGGCCCCGATCATCACCGACGGGTTGGAGGTGTTCGTGCACGAAGTGATCGCCGTGATCACGACCGAGCCGTGCTCGAGGGAGTAGTCCTCGCCGCGCACGGGAACGGACTTGCGCTCCATCGTTCCGACATGAGTCGGCTCGGTCTCGAGTTGGTGGTTCGTGTCGCCGGGCTGCTGCTCGGTGGTCGGATCGCTCGCCGGGAACGTGTCGGCGAGCGCCTTGTCGATCGACCCGTTCGGGTAGTCGACCCCGAAGGTGTCGAGCGCCTCGATGAAGGCCTGCTTCGCGTTCGCGAGCGGCACGCGGTCCTGCGGTCGCCGCGGGCCTGCGATTGACGGCTCGACGTCGCCGAGGTCAAGCTCGACCACCTGGGTGTACGTCGGGTGCTCGGCCGGATCGTGCCAGAGCATGTTCTCCTTGCAGTACGCCTCGACGAGGGCGATGCGCTCCTCCGAACGGCCTGTGAGGCGCAGATACGAGAGCGTCACCTCGTCGACCGGGAAGAAGCCGCAGGTCGCGCCGTACTCGGGACTCATGTTCCCGAGGGTGGCGCGGTCGGCGAGCGCGAGCGCCGGAACGCCGGGCCCGAAGTACTCGACGAACTTTCCGACGACGCCGACCTTGCGCAGGATCTCGGTCACGGTGAGCACGAGGTCGGTCGCCGTCGACCCCTGCGGCAGCTCGCCTGAGAGCTTGAAGCCGACCACCTGTGGCACGAGCATCGACAGCGACTCGCCGAGCATCGCCGCCTCGGCCTCGATGCCGCCGACGCCCCAGCCGAGCACGCCGAGCCCGTTGACCATCGTCGTGTGGGAGTCGGTGCCCACGAGCGTGTCCGGATACGCGAGGACGCCGCCGCCTGTCTCGTCCGCCACGACGACGCGCGCCAGATATTCGAGGTTGACTTGATGAACGATGCCCGTGTCGGGTGGCACGACGCGG